>NZ_VLTE01000068.1:0-58305 GCF_007558965.1 Bacillus sp. HY001
CACCCGTTCCCATACCGAACACGGAAGTTAAGCTCTCTAGCGCCGATGGTAGTTGGGACCTTGTCCCTGTGAGAGTAGGACGTCGCCAAGCAACTAAACACGAGTCAAATGACTCGTGTTTTTTCGTGTTTTCTTTTATAATCCATAGTAATTAAAAAATGTGTTTAAATAATTATTATTTTGATTAAATACAGGGGAATGTGGCTAGGATAGTGAATAAGCAAAAGAGTTGCAAATTTTATTAATACGTATATAATTAAAGTCAAAGATAGTCAAAGTCAATAAAGGTGGCGGATAAATGAGAAATATATCTGATATCATTGAGCAATATCTAAAGCAAGTTATTGACTTAAGTAATAATAATGTGATTGAAATCAAAAGAAATGAGATTGCGGATCGATTCGAGTGCGTACCATCTCAAATCAATTATGTAATCAATACCCGTTTTACGATAGAAAGAGGATTTGTAGTAGAAAGTAAACGTGGTGGAGGAGGTTACATTCGCATTATAAAAGTCAAACTGCATGACGATATAGACATTATCGATCAAATGCTTCATATGATTGATCATAGCGTTGCGCAAGGGAATGCAGAGAGTATGATTATACGTTTAATAGAAGAGGGAATCATAACAAATCGTGAAGCTAAACTTATGTTAAGTGTACTAGATCGTTCTGTATTATCAATGGATGTTCCTTCTCGAGATGAACTTAGGGCTCGAATATTATGCGCAATGTTAAGAACACTGAAATATAAATAAATACAGCTTTTGTAAAAGAGTAATAACTAAGATATCAGGCAGTTAAATATTGTAGAGGTTTTGAAAAAAGAACACGCACTTTTATTTAAACGAATAAGGGAAAGCGAACAATCTAGTAATGTATGAAAAAGTATTATGAGATAGATCGTTCCTGTTGTAAAGGTGGGGATAGTGATGACTTGTCAAAACTGTAATATAAGACCAGCAACTTTACATTATACAAAAGTAATCAACGAACAGAAGACGGAAGTTCATCTTTGTGAGCAATGTGCAGAACAAAGTGGCTATACGTCTTTCTTTCAATCGCCACAGTCTAACTTTTCATTCCATAATTTATTTGCTGGGTTATTACATGGTGAATCAACAATGTTTGAAGAAGGACAAAACGGGCTTTCGAATACAAGTATATTAAGGTGTCCAGATTGTAAGATGACATATGAGCAATTTACAAAGGTGGGACGTTTTGGATGTGCTTCTTGTTACGATACATTTAAGGAACATTTAAAGCCATTATTAAAACGTCTTCACGGCGGACATACAGATCATTGTGGAAAAATTCCGGAACGTATAGAAGGAAATATTCACTTAAAGAAAGAATTAGATGAACTAAAACTCATTCTGAAACAATACGTACAGAAAGAGGAGTTTGAGAAAGCTGCTGAAGTAAGGGATAAAATTCGAGGTCTTGAAAATCAGCTTAGTGAGCATAGAGAGGGGGAATAGTTCTATGTCACTGGACAAAATCATGAATGAAGCGATTAGTCCATGGATGAAGGGGGATGGCCCTGATTCTGATATTGTTTTAAGTAGTCGAATACGTTTGGCTCGTAATTTTAAAAAATATCAATTCTCTACTATGCAAAACGAAGAAGAAGCTAAACAGATTCATGAATTATTTAAAAAGGAATTTATAAATAAAACGGTAGAACCCTTTGGAGAGTTTGAACTATTAAAAATGAATGAATTAACGCCTCTTCAAAGGAGAGTATTAGTTGAAAAGCATTTAATTAGTCCTAACCTTGCAGGAACAGAATATGGAGCATGTCTATTGTCAGGAAGCGAACATATTAGTGTTATGCTGAATGAAGAAGACCATATTAGGATTCAGTGCTTATTTTCAGGGTTGCAGTTATCAGAGGCCCTTCAAAGTGCCAATCAAATAGATAATTGGATAGAGGAAGAGGTTGAATATGCTTTTGATGAATCACTTGGATATATAACGAGCTGCCCTACTAACGTTGGTACAGGATTGAGGGCTTCCGTAATGATTCACTTACCGGGACTCGTTTTAACGAAAAGAATTAGCCGTATTATACAAGTAATTCAAAAATTAGGGTTAGTAGTAAGAGGAATATACGGTGAAGGTAGCGAAGCGTTAGGTAATATATTTCAAGTGTCAAATCAAATGACGCTAGGAAAATCTGAAGCAGATATTATTGCAGATTTAAAGAGTGTCATTCAACAAATCATACAGCAAGAGAAAATGGCTAGAGAATTAATTGTACAAAATTCAAGTATTGAGCTTGAAGATAAAGTTTATCGCTCTTATGGCATACTAGCAAACAGTCGGTTAATTCAATCTGCGGAAGCGGCCACTTGCTTATCAGATGTACGACTTGGTATTGATTTAGGATATATAAAAGGTGTATCGAGAAATATTTTGACTGAGCTAATGGTTCTTACACAACCAGGTATTTTACAACAATATGCAGGTGGACCTTTAGGACCAGAAGAAAGAGATTATCGAAGAGCAACCTTAATCCGTGAGCGATTACGTATTGAAAAAAACTAAGCGCAAGTAGGAGGCGATTTCTATGATGTTTGGAAGATTTACAGAAAGAGCACAGAAAGTATTAGCTTTATCTCAAGAGGAAGCAATTCGTATTGGGCATAATAATATTGGAACAGAACATATTTTACTTGGGCTTGTACGTGAAGGTGAAGGAATTGCAGCAAAAGCGTTAATTGCTCTTGGATTAAGTCCAGAGAAAGTTCAAAAAGAGGTAGAAGCATTAATTGGACGCGGAACAGAAGCTTCTCAAACTGTACATTATACACCGCGTGCTAAAAAAGTTATTGAGTTGTCAATGGATGAAGCTCGTAAATTAGGTCATTCTTACGTTGGAACAGAACATATCTTACTTGGTTTAATCCGTGAGGGTGAAGGCGTAGCAGCACGTGTTTTAAATAACTTAGGTGTTAGCCTAAATAAGGCAAGGCAACAAGTATTGCAACTTCTTGGAAGTAATGAAGCAAGTTCAGGTCACCAAGGTGGTTCTTCAACAAATGCAAATACACCGACACTGGATAGCTTAGCACGTGATTTAACAGTTGTTGCACGTGAAAATCGTCTAGATCCTGTTATCGGGCGTGGTAAAGAAATTCAACGTGTAATTGAAGTTTTAAGCCGTAGAACAAAAAATAATCCTGTATTAATTGGAGAGCCTGGTGTAGGTAAAACGGCAATTGCAGAAGGATTAGCACAACAAATTGTAAATAATGAAGTTCCTGAAACATTAAGAGATAAGCGTGTTATGACACTAGATATGGGTACAGTTGTAGCTGGAACGAAATATCGTGGTGAATTTGAAGATCGTTTAAAGAAAGTTATGGATGAAATCCGTCAAGCTGGCAACATTATTCTATTTATTGATGAACTTCATACATTAATTGGTGCAGGTGGAGCAGAAGGTGCTATTGATGCATCGAACATCTTAAAACCATCTTTAGCACGCGGAGAGTTACAATGTATTGGGGCGACAACTTTAGATGAATATCGTAAATATATTGAAAAAGACGCGGCTTTAGAGAGACGATTCCAACCGATTCACGTTGATGAGCCAAGTTTAGATGAATCAACTCAAATCTTGAAAGGTTTACGTGATCGTTACGAGGCACATCACCGTGTATCTATTACAGATGATGCAATTGATGCAGCTGTAAAGCTTTCAGACCGTTATATTACAGATCGTTTCTTACCAGATAAGGCAATTGACTTAATTGATGAAGCTGCTTCAAAGGTTCGCTTACGTTCTTATACAACACCACCAAATCTAAAAGAGCTTGAAGTGAAGCTTGAGGAAATTAGAAAAGAAAAAGATGCAGCTGTGCAAAGTCAAGAATTTGAAAAAGCTGCTTCCTTACGTGATATGGAACAACGCTTACGTGAGAAGTTAGAAGATACGAAGCGTCAATGGAAAGAACAACAAGGAAAAGAAAATTCAGAAGTGACAGTAGAAGATATTGCAAATGTCGTTTCTACGTGGACTCGTATCCCGGTTTCTAAACTTGCACAAACAGAGACTGATAAATTATTAAACTTAGAATCCATCCTTCACGATCGTGTTATTGGTCAAGATGAAGCGGTAGTAGCTGTAGCGAAAGCTGTTCGTCGTGCTAGAGCGGGATTGAAAGATCCAAAACGTCCGATTGGTTCATTTATTTTCTTAGGACCAACAGGTGTAGGTAAAACAGAGCTAGCAAGAGCGTTAGCGGAATCTATGTTCGGTGATGAGGATGCAATGATTCGCATCGATATGTCTGAGTACATGGAGAAGCATTCTACTTCTCGTTTAGTTGGATCTCCTCCAGGATATGTTGGATATGAAGAAGGTGGACAATTAACAGAAAAGGTTCGCCGTAAGCCATATTCAGTTGTCCTATTAGATGAAGTAGAGAAAGCTCACCCTGATGTGTTTAACATTTTACTACAAGTATTAGAAGATGGTCGTTTAACGGATTCTAAAGGGCGTACAGTTGATTTCCGTAATACAATTGTTATTATGACATCTAACGTTGGTGCAGACGCGTTAAAACGTAATAAACATCTTGGATTTAACGTACAAGATGAGAGCCGCGATTATTCAGATATGAAAGGTAAAGTAATGGATGAACTGAAAAAGGCATTTCGTCCAGAATTCTTAAACCGTATTGATGAAATTATCGTGTTCCATATGCTTGAGAAAAAACATATTCAAGAGATTGTAACACTTATGGTAAATCAGTTAGTGAATCGCTTAAAAGAGCAAGAAATTGAATTGCATTTAACAGAAGGAGCAATTTCAGCCATTGCTGATAAAGGATTTGACCGAGAATACGGTGCTCGTCCGCTTCGTAGAGCAATTCAGAAACATGTAGAAGATAGACTATCGGAAGAACTTTTAAAAGGTGCTATTGAGAAAGGACAAAAAGTTATCTTTGATGTTGAAGGGGAAACATTTGTCATTCATAGTGCTGAAAAGGTAAAATAAGTATAGACAAACTAAGAGGGCTACGAGATAGCCCTCTTTCTTGTACGAGAAGGATAAACTGTGTATAGATGAAAGTGAAGTGAAATATAAAACGATATGGCTAAAAAGAAAACAAAATTTACATGTCAAGAGTGTGGTTATCAGTCACCAAAATATATGGGTAAATGCCCTGGTTGTGGTCAATGGAATACACTTGTTGAAGAGATGGAACCGGTTGTATCATCAAGACGCCTTAATTATGCCAATGCAATTCAATCGGAAGTAACAAAACCAAGACGCCTAACAGAAGTAGAAACAAAATCTGAGGCACGTATTGAAACGAAATTCCAAGAGTTTAACCGTGTACTTGGTGGTGGGATTGTAGATGGATCATTAGTACTTATTGGTGGAGACCCTGGGATTGGAAAATCAACATTACTATTACAGATTTCATCGCAATTAGCAGATTCTTCATATGATGTACTATATATATCCGGTGAAGAATCGGCAAAACAGATTAAACTTCGTGCAGATCGTTTGCATGTAAATGGTAGTAATCTATTTGTTGTATCAGAGACAGACTTGCAGCGAATTGCAGCACACATTGAAGAGATGAATCCAGCTTTTGTTGTTATTGACTCCATTCAAACGATACATTTACCTGAGGTAACGTCAGCGCCGGGAAGTGTGGCACAAGTACGTGAATGTACAGCAGAATTAATGAAACTTGCAAAAACGAAAGGAATCCCTATTTTTATCGTCGGACATGTAACAAAAGAGGGGGCAATTGCAGGGCCACGTATGTTAGAACATATGGTCGATGCAGTTCTTTACTTTGAAGGAGATCGTCATCATACATACCGTATTTTGCGAGCTGTGAAGAATCGTTTTGGTTCCACGAATGAAATGGGTATTTTTGAAATGAAAGAGCTTGGTCTTGCGGAAGTCTTAAACCCTTCTGAAATCTTTCTTGAGGAAAGACCCGTTGGAGTCGCAGGATCAACAGTAGTTGCCTCAATGGAAGGAACAAGACCGGTTTTAGTAGAAATACAAGCATTAATCTCCCCTACTAGTTTTGGAAACCCTCGAAGAATGGCGACGGGAATTGATCATAACCGTGTATCGCTTATTATGGCAGTGTTAGAAAAAAGAACAGGTTTATTATTGCAAAACCAAGATGCATATTTAAAAGTAGCAGGTGGTTTGAAATTAGATGAACCAGCAATTGATTTAGCTGTGGCTTTAAGTATCGCTTCAAGTTTTAGAGATAAATCTACGGCACCAACCGATGCAGTAATAGGAGAAGTAGGATTAACTGGAGAAATAAGAAGAGTATCGAGAATTGAACAACGTGTACAAGAAGCAGCTAAATTAGGATTTCAACGTGCTATTATTCCTAGAAAAAATTTGGGAGGATGGACAATTCCGGATGGGATTGAGGTAGTAGGTGTATCTAATTTAGGGGAAGCGCTTCGTTTGACATTAGGAGGCTAGGCTATGGAAGAAAACAAGCAACGTGTCAAAAGTATGATTAATATTTTACAACTCGTGGCCCCAGGAACACCACTGCGCGAAGGGATAGATAATGTGCTTCGCGCACAAACAGGGGGACTAATTGTTCTTGGATATAACGAACAAATTAAAAGTATTGTAGATGGAGGATTTCATATTAATTGCGCATTCTCTCCTGCTAGTTTATACGAATTAGCAAAAATGGATGGGGCACTTATTTTAAATGAAACTGGAAGTAAAATTTTAATTGCAAATGCACAGTTAGTTCCAGAGGCATCTATTGATTCTATTGAAACAGGTATGCGCCACCGGACAGCAGAGCGTGTAGCAAAGCAGACAGGTAGTCTCGTTGTGGCTATTTCACAAAGACGTAACGTAATTACACTATATCAAGGGAATTTACGTTATACACTAAAGGATATAGGTGTTATTTTAACAAAGGCAAACCAAGCTATTCAGACGTTAGAAAAATATAAGGCTGTATGGAATGATGGTATTACCAATTTGGGCATTCTAGAATTTGAAGAAGTCGTTACAATGTCCGAGGTGGTTCATGTGCTACATAGTGTTGAAATGGTACTGCGTATTAAAAATGAAATATTGAGCTATATTCATGAGCTAGGAACAGAAGGTAGGTTAATTCGTTTACAACTTACAGAACTACTAGCTGATTTAGAGGCAGAGGCAGCGTTATTAATTAAAGATTATTACCAAGAAAAAACACAAGACCATCATCAAATTTTGAAAAAGTTACAAGATCTTGCGAACACACAACTTTTAGAGGATAGCGATTTAGTTAAATTGCTTGGCTACCCAGGACAAACGAGTTTAGAAGAAAGTGTGACGCCGAGAGGATACCGAATCACAAGCAAAATTTCGCGCGTTCCGCCACTTATCATTGAAAATTTAATTAATCGGTTTAAGACTTTGCAAGGTGTTTGTCGAGCAACTATTAATGAATTGGATGATGTGGAAGGAATTGGAGAAGTCAGGGCGAAGAAAATACGAGAAGGCCTAAAAAGAATCCAAGAGCATCTCTATATGAGTAGACACAATTAAGAATATTACATTGATTCCATAATATAACGACACTAGAACACTTTTGGTATATGATATGATATATTGGTAAATAAAACTATTTATAAAAAAACACGTCCGCTTTTGCATTCGGCGTTTTGATTAGCGAAACAATGGTTAATAATGAGTAGGAGGTGGTTGGATGTTAAAACGGATTGTACAGCTCTTCTTTCTAGTAATTGGGGGAGCGTTAGGGATTTACTTAATCCCAAAAGTTATTAATGTATTAGACATCGGTGCCGTTCCTTTATTGGAAGGATCGTATGCTCGTGCAATTATTGGTGCAATTA
Source organism: Bacillus sp. HY001 (assembly GCF_007558965.1). Lineage (NCBI taxonomy): Bacteria > Bacillati > Bacillota > Bacilli > Caryophanales > Bacillaceae > Bacillus > Bacillus sp. HY001. Next base: position 7,869 of record NZ_VLTE01000068.1, read on the forward strand.
TTTTATTTTTAACAACATTTTGGCTTGTAGATTATATTGTTCAACTTATTAAGCATATTGAAGAGGCTCTTGTAAAGGCGCCTGTAGCGGATGTTTTATTTGGTACATTAGGTTTAATCTCTGGGCTTATTGTTGCGTATTTAATTTTAATACCAATTCGTGAATTTACAATTCCAGTTATTAGTACAGTGTTGCAAGTGTTCTTTACTCTTTTACTTGGATACTTAGGATTCCAAGTAGGGTTTAAAAAGAGGAATGAATTGCTAGGATTATTTACACTACCACAACGTGGGAAGAAGAAAAATAATAATAGTGATAATGAAGAAACTGAAGCAGAGGTAGAAGAATCTACAACTCATTGGAAAATTCTCGATACGAGTGTAATTATCGACGGACGTATTGCTGATATTTGCCAAACAAAGTTTTTAGAAGGAACAATTGTGATTCCACAATTCGTGTTAGAAGAACTTCAGCACATTGCCGATTCTTCGGATGCTTTAAAACGTAATCGTGGTCGCAGAGGATTAGATATTTTAAATCGTATTCAAAAAGAGATGCCGATTCCGGTAGAAATTTATGAAGGCGATTTCGATGATATTCAAGAAGTGGATAGCAAGCTTGTAAAGTTGGCGAAGATCACTGGTGGAACGGTAGTAACGAATGATTTCAACTTAAATAAAGTTTCTGAACTACAAGGGGTAACGGTGTTAAACATTAACGATTTAGCTAATGCAATTAAACCTGTTGTACTCCCAGGGGAAGAACTAAGTGTTTATGTTGTAAAAGATGGAAAAGAACAAAATCAAGGTGTTGCATATTTAGATGACGGCACGATGATTGTAGTAGAAGATGGTAGAGAATATGTAGGTTCACAACTCGATGTGCTTGTTACGAGTGTGTTACAAACATCGGCTGGTCGTATGATTTTCGCCAAACGTAAATTATTAGAAAAAGCATTATAAGTAGAGGATTATTAATATGTATACATTAATTATTCCAGCAGCTGGTCAAGGTAAGCGGATGGGTGCTGGCAAAAATAAGTTGTTCTTACTTATTAATGAAGTACCGATTATTGTGCATACGTTACGTGCTTTTGAAACAGATAAAGCGTGCAAAAGTATTATTATGGCAATTAATGAAGAAGAACGTCCGTATTTTGAAGAATTAATGCAGGAGTATCCGATTGAAAAGCCAGTACAATTTATTCAGGGTGGAGCTGAAAGACAAGATAGTGTGTACAATGCGATTCAGCATACTAGTGATGTTGAGTATGTTCTTGTACATGACGGTGCGCGTCCATTCGTAACGAATAAAGTGATTCAAGATGTATTAACTGCAGCAGAAAAATATGGGGCTTCTATTTGTGCGGTGCCAGTGAAAGATACCGTTAAGAAGGTAGAGCAGGGTGTTGTTATCGAAACGGTAGAAAGATCTCAGCTTAAAGCTGTACAAACACCGCAAGGGTTCGCTGTTTCTCTTTTGTTAGAAGCTCATAGAAGTGCGAAACAGAGTTGTTTCCTTGGTACAGATGATGCAAGTCTCGTAGAACGTATTGGGAAGCAAGTAGGTGTAGTAGAAGGAAGTTACTATAATATTAAAGTGACGACTCCAGAAGATTTACTAATTGCTGAAAGCTTTCTTCACGTTCAAACGAAATGATAGCAATGAGCATAGCGAAGAAAAGCTCGGCAACAGCCGGGCTTTTCTTTATAAGGATAGCGATATAATATAGAATCATAAAACTCTGTAGTTTAGCTTGAGGAGGATATAAAAAATGTTTCGAATTGGACAAGGTTTTGATGTGCATGAATTCGCGGAAGGTAGACCGTTAATTATTGGTGGAATTACAATTCCCCATGAGAAAGGATTAATTGGTCATTCAGACGCAGACGTATTGTTACATACGATTGCGGACGCATGTTTAGGTGCAATTGCAGCAGGAGATATTGGAAAGCATTTCCCTGATACAGATCCTGCCTTTAAAGATGCTGATTCAGCTGTATTGCTGCAAAAGGTTTGGGGATTTGTACGTGAACAAGGTTACGAGTTAGGAAATCTAGATTGTACAATTATTGCTCAAAAGCCGAAGATGGCACCACATATTGAAAGTATGCGTAAACGCATTAGTGAGCTATTAGAAACGTCTATTGATAATATCAATGTAAAGGCAACAACAACAGAAAAATTAGGATTTACAGGTAGAGAAGAAGGAATTGCTTCTCAAGCAGTTGTTTTATTACAGAAAAAATAAGGGTTTTTAATTCGTAAGATGGATAATCACATTTGTTTGGTGTACAATTATAGAATGTGTTGACATTAAGAATGGAAGGTGTACCAATTATGGAAAAGCAAGTGAGAGTGCGCTATGCGCCAAGTCCAACAGGACACTTACATATCGGAAATGCGCGTACGGCATTATTTAATTATTTATTTGCTCGTCATCAAGATGGTAAGTTTATTATTCGTATTGAAGATACTGATGTAAAACGTAATGTTGCTGGTGGAGAAGAAAGCCAATTAAAATACTTGAAATGGCTCGGTATGGACTGGGATGAAGGTGTTGATGTTGGTGGTGAATTTGGACCATATCGTCAAACAGAGCGTTTAGATATTTATAAAAAATTATATGAAGATTTACTAGAGCGTGGTTTAGCTTACAAATGTTATATGACAGAAGAAGAGCTAGAAGCAGAACGTGAAGGACAAATCTCTCGTGGTGAAACACCTCGTTACGCAGGTAACCACCGTGATTTAACTGAAGCACAAGAGAAAGAATTTGAAGCTGAGGGACGTATTCCAAGTATTCGTTTCCGTGTACCAGCTGACCGTGATTACACATTTAAAGATATCGTAAAAGATGAAGTTGCATTCCATTCAAATGATTTCGGTGATTTCGTTATCGTGAAAAAAGATGGAATTCCAACTTATAACTTTGCGGTAGCAGTAGATGATCACTTAATGGAAATTACACACGTACTTCGTGGTGATGATCATATTTCAAATACGCCAAAACAAATGATGATTTATGAAGCTTTCGGTTGGGATATCCCGCAATTTGGTCATATGACTTTAATTGTAAATGAAAGCCGTAAAAAATTAAGTAAGCGTGATGAATCTATTATTCAATTTATTGAGCAATATAAAGAGCTTGGATATCTTCCAGAAGCAATCTTTAACTTTATTGCACTACTAGGCTGGTCGCCAGTAGGAGAAGAAGAAATCTTCTCTCAAGAAGAGTTTATCAAAATGTTCGATGCAGCTCGTTTATCAAAATCACCTGCATTGTTTGATTCTCAAAAATTAAAATGGATGAACAACCAATATATGAAAAAGCAAGATTTAGATACGGTGGTAGAATTAAGCTTACCGCATTTAGTGAAAGCTGGACGTATAGGTGAGACTTTAAGTGAACAAGAACAAGCTTGGATTCGTGATGTAATTGCGTTATATCATGAACAAATGAGTTTTGGAGCTGAAATTGTAGAGCTTTCTGAAATGTTCTTCAAAGATCATGTTGATCATGAAGAAGAAGGACAAGAAGTATTAAAAGGTGAACAAGTACCAGAAGTACTTCGCGCATTTGCTGGTCAAGTAGAAGCACTAGAAGCGATGGAACCAGCAGCAATTAAGGCTGCTATTAAAGCAGTTCAAAAGGAAACAGGTCATAAAGGTAAAAACTTATTTATGCCAATCCGTGTTGCAACTACTGGTCAAACACATGGTCCAGAGCTTCCTAATGCTATTGCACTTCTTGGAAAAGAAAAAGTTTTAAATCGTCTTCAAAAAGTAATTGGTTAACATTTTCTAGGTTTAGAAATATAATAAGTATACTTAAAACCTAATAAGGAAAAGCGACGAGAAGGAGAAGTAGAAAATCAGGCTTTTTACAGAGAGAACCACCTTTAGGCTGGAAGTGGTTTATAAGCGGATTTTTGAAATGCCCCTTCGAGTCTTCTGCTGAACAGCAAATTGTTTTGCGAAACGTCTTAGGGCGTAAAGTAAGCAGAAGCGGTGTACACCGTTATCAGAGATGAGTTTGAGGCTTTTTTTAGCCTAAACAGAGTGGAACCGCGCTTATAAGGCGTCTCTGTCAATATGACAGAGGCGTCTTTTTTTATACCGTAAAACAGGATATGAGTATAAGTTTTATCTACGTGTATAAAGGTTTAGGGAGATAAGTAGGGAGTTAGTTCGCTCGAAAAAGCAGCCCATAAAGGGGAGGGAACATCGATGTTTAAGAGGCTTCGGGAAGATATTGAAGTCGTTTTTGAACAGGATCCAGCGGCAAGAAGTTATTTCGAAGTCATTTTGACTTACTCTGGATTACATGCAGTTTGGGCACATCGAATTGCACATGCTTTTTATAAAAAGAATTTCTTCTTTATTGCACGTTGGATCTCACAAGTTAGTCGTTTCTTTACTGGCATTGAAATTCATCCAGGAGCAACAATTGGTCGTCGTTTTTTCATAGACCATGGAATGGGGGTTGTAATTGGAGAAACGTGCGAAATTGGTGATAATGTAACGATATATCAAGGGGTTACATTAGGTGGTACGGGTAAAGAAAAGGGAAAGAGGCACCCTACAATTCAGGATAATGTATTAATTGCAACAGGTGCTAAAGTACTAGGTTCTATTACAGTTGGAGAGAATTCTAAAATTGGAGCGGGGTCTGTCGTATTAAAAGAAGTCCCTGCACATTCTACAGTTGTAGGTATACCTGGCCGAGTCGTTATTCAAAATGGAGTAAAGATCGGTCAAGAATTAAATCATTCTGACCTTCCAGACCCAATTTTTGATAAGTTAAAGGTCATGGAAGTAGAACTTGATAAATTGAAAAAACAACTTGAAGTAAAGGTAGAAAGGAAGGATAAAAATGACTATTCACATTTATAATACGTTAACGCGTCAAAAGGAAGAGTTTACTCCATTAGAAGAAAATAAGGTAAAGATGTATGTGTGCGGACCTACAGTGTATAACTATATTCACATTGGGAATGCAAGACCACCTATGGTATTTGATACGGTACGCCGTTATTTAGAATATAAAGGGTATGATGTGCAGTATGTATCTAACTTTACTGACGTAGATGATAAACTAATTAAAGCAGCAAATGAATTAGGTGAAGATGTGCCGACAATTGCTGACCGTTTCGTTGAGGCGTACTTTGAGGATGTAACAGCACTAGGTTGCAAACATGCAACGGTTCATCCGCGTGTAACGGAAAATATGGATATCATTATTGAATTTATTCAAGAACTTGTGAATAAAGGATATGCATATGAATCAGAAGGTGATGTGTACTTTAGAACGAAGGAATTCGAAGGGTACGGTAAATTATCGCATCAACCAATTGCAGACTTACGTCACGGCGCGCGTATTGAAGTAGGAGAAAAGAAACAAGACCCTCTTGATTTTGCTCTATGGAAAGCTGCGAAAGAAGGAGAAATCTTCTGGGAAAGCCCTTGGGGGAAAGGTCGTCCAGGCTGGCATATTGAATGCTCGGCAATGGCGCGTAAATACTTAGGAGATACAATCGATATTCATGCTGGTGGTCAAGACTTAGCATTTCCTCATCATGAGAATGAAATTGCACAGTCTGAGGCGTTAACTGGAAAAACATTTGCACGTTATTGGATGCACAATGGATATATTAATATTAATAATGAGAAGATGTCTAAGTCGCTGGGGAACTTCATTTTAGTTCACGATATCATTAAGCAATATGATCCACAGTTAATCAGATTCTTTATGCTATCGGTGCATTACCGTCACCCAATTAATTTCAGTGAAGAGTTATTACAAAGTACAAATAACGGACTGGAAAGAATTAAAACGGCTTACGGTAACTTAAAACACCGTATGGAAAGTAGTACCGATTTAACAGACCATAATGAGAATTGGTTAGCGGAACTGGAAAAATTCCAGACTGCATTTGAAGAAGCAATGAATGATGACTTCAACACTGCTAATGCAATCACTGAGTTATATAATGTAGCAAATCATGCGAATCAATATTTACTGGAAGAACATACGTCTAAAGTGGTAATTGAGGCATACGTAAAACAACTTGAAACATTATTTGATATTTTGGGGTTAGAATTAGCGCAAGACGAGTTGCTTGATGAAGAAATCGAGGCACTTATTCAAAAACGTATTGAAGCTCGTAAAAATCGTGATTTTGCATTGTCAGATCAAATTCGCGATGATTTAAAAGACCGTAATATTATTTTAGAAGATACCGCTCAAGGTACAAGATGGAAAAGAGGATAAGAATGATTGATGCAAAGCAATTAAACAGCTTAGCGTTAGCATACATGGGTGATGCGGTATATGAACAATATATCCGCTATCACCTACTCCAAAAAGGGAAAGTTCGTCCTAACCAATTACATCGATTAGGGACAAACTTTGTTTCGGCAAAAGCACAGGCGAAAGTTGTTTATCATTTATTAGAGACAGCATTTTTAACTGAGGAAGAAGAAGCAGTACTAAGAAGAGGGCGTAATGCAAATTCAGGTACTGTTCCGAAAAACACGGATGTACAAACATATCGACATAGTACAGCTTTTGAAGCGCTAATTGGCTATCATCACTTATTAAATAATCGCGAAAGATTAGACGAAATTGTATATAAAGCAATTGCTGTTTTAGAAGAAAAGGAAGGGGGCACATCATCATGAGTAGTGAATATATTATCGGACGTAACCCTGTAATTGAAGCGTTACGATCAGGAAGAGATATTAATAAAATTTGGATCGCAGAAGGTGCTGCCAAAGGACAAGTACAAATTGTACTAGCACTAGCGAAAGAAAATAAGGTTATTTTACAACATGCACCAAAGAAGAAGTTAGATCAATTAGTTGAGGGGAACCATCAAGGTGTAATTGCTCAAGTGGCTGCGTATCAATATGCTGAGCTAGAAGATCTATTTAAAGTAGCAGAGAAGCGTAATGAAGATCCGTTCTTCTTAATTTTAGATGAAATTGAAGACCCACATAACCTAGGTTCTATTATGCGTACTGCGGATGCAACAGGAGCTCATGGAATTATTATTCCGAAGAGAAGAGCTGTGGGACTTACAGCATCAGTTGCGAAAGCATCGACTGGAGCAATTGAATATATTCCTGTTGCACGTGTAACGAATTTATCTCGTACAATTGATGAGTTAAAAGAACGTGGACTTTGGATTGCTGGTACAGATGCAAAAGGGAAAACGGATTACCGTAATTTAGATGGTAAAATGCCAATTGGATTAGTAATTGGAAGTGAAGGAAAAGGTATGAGTCGTATTATTGGTGAAAAATGTGATTTCCTAATTACTTTACCGATGGTGGGTAAAGTTACATCCTTAAATGCTTCAGTAGCCGCAAGTTTGTTAATGTATGAGGTATATCGTAAGCGTCACGAAATTGGTAAATAAAAAATGAACGATATTTTAATCGTTGACGGTTACAACATTATCGGAGCTTGGGGAGACTTGAAGAAACTACGGGATGTAGATTTGCAATCATCAAGGGATGCACTGATTGATAAGATGGCGGATTACCAAGGATACACTGGTACAAAGGTAATGATAGTCTTTGATGCTTATACAGTACAAGGCATTGAAAAAAAGATGAAACAATCGCGTGTGGAAGTCATATTCACGAGAAAGAATCAAACTGCAGATGAAAAGATAGAGCAACTAGCGATTGAGCTTAGGAATATAAATACGCAAATATATGTTGCGACTTCTGATTATACGGAACAATGGGTTATATTTGCGCAAGGTGCTCTTCGGAAATCTGCACGTGAATTAGAGCTGGAAGTACAAGCGATGGAGCAACAAGTAAGAAGGCGTACGCAAGACACAAAAGAAAAGCAACCCGCCATGCGAAAGATATTTAGTAAAGATATTACAGAAAAATTAGAAAAATTAAGAAGAGGAGAGCGTTGAAGCATTGACGCTCTTTATCTTTTTACTGTATAATATTGCTAAATAAATAGCGGTCGGAGGGATCAAGGTGGAAGCAGGCTTCGTAAGTGTAGGCGACGTTACATTTCGTGATTTAGAGGATGAGGCAATCGTTGAGTTAGTTCGAAAAGGTAATACTGACGCTCTAGAATATTTGATTCACAAATATAAGAACTTTGTTCGCGCGAAATCAAGATCTTATTTCTTAGTGGGTGCCGATCGAGAAGATATTGTTCAAGAAGGTATGATTGGATTGTTTAAAGCGATTCGTGATTATAAAGAGGACAAGCTGTCTTCATTCAAAGCATTTGCTGAACTGTGTATCACTCGACAAATTATTACCGCTATTAAAACAGCAACAAGGCAAAAACATATCCCGTTAAATTCATATGTTTCTTTAGATAAGCCGATTTATGATGAAGAATCTGATCGGACATTATTAGATGTTATTTCGGAAGCGAAGGTAACGGATCCTGAAGAAATGATTATAAGTCAGGAAGAATATACAGACATAGAATCTAAAATATCTGAATTATTAAGCGATTTAGAAAGAAAAGTTCTTTCTTTATATCTAGATGGTCGTTCTTATCAAGAGATTTCGGAACAGTTAAATAGACATGTGAAATCTATTGATAACGCTTTACAGAGGGTAAAGCGGAAATTGGAACGATATATGGAAATGAGAGAGAGTACTACGTTAAATTCATAATAAATACTACAGGTGTAAAAAATCACCTGTTTTCTTTTTGTAGAGAGTACAAAAGGCATGTCATTGACATTGTCTTTTGTTGTATGATACATTTTTAGGGACATAATGTTACAAGGTTGGTGTAACTAATGAGGAAAAAAGTTGTACTCTCATGTGAAGAGTGTAAAAATCGAAACTACTCTACGATGAAAGATACGAGCTCAGTAGAGCGACTTGAAATAAAGAAGTTTTGTAAAACATGCAATCAGCATACAGTTCACAAGGAAACAAAATAAATAATTGAAATAATACACTGGAGGTCCCGTAGATGCGTTTAACGAACTTTTTCGGCGATGTAGGTCGCGAAATGAAAAAAGTAAGTTGGCCTAAAAAAGATGAATTACTCCGTTCAACAGCGACTGTTATCGCTACAGTTGTCTTCTTTGCGATTTTCTTCGCAGTAGTTGATATGGGCATTTCTTCTTTAATTCGGTTAATTCTTGGTTAATTCTTGAATAAGAAGCACTTATCCATGATATAATGTTATTTATAAGAACTGTGTAAAAGCCCGGTGAACGGGTTTTTTCATTTGCGCAAAAAAATGTACGTCAGGGAGGGAAGGACGCTCGTCCTAAATGAATGGAAAAAAGTTGGTATGTTGTCCATACTTATTCTGGATATGAAAATAAAGTAAAAGCAAACCTGGAGAAACGTGTAGAATCAATGGGTATGCAAGATAAAATTTTCCGTGTTGTTGTCCCGGAAGAAGTAGAAGTAGAAATGAAAAACGGTAAAGAAAAATTAATGAAAAGAAAAGTGTTCCCAGGTTATGTATTAGTAGAATTAATCATGACTGATGACTCTTGGTATGTTGTACGTAATACACCAGGTGTAACTGGGTTCGTTGGTTCTTCTGGTTCTGGATCTAAACCATCACCTCTATTAGAAGAGGAAGTTGTTACCATTATGAAGCATATGGGAATGGACAACGAAGTGGTTGATTTCGACTTTGAACTTCATGAAACAGTGCGTGTAAATGAAGGACCATTCGCAGATTATACAGGTGCTATTGAAGAAATTGATGTGGAGAAGAAAAAGGTTAGCGTGCTTGTGGACATGTTCGGTCGCGAGACTCCAGTTGAACTTGACTTCCATCAAATTGAAAAATTATAAAATGAAACTTGAAATGAATTGTAAAAAGTGATAATATCTTTTAAGTCAGTACGTCTTCGTTATCGGAGACGTTTTTTGAAAGATTTTATCCTTACAGATAAAATATGACGTGGGAGGGCAAATCACTGTCCAATTGACCACATCACGGACTTAAGGAGGTGTGTCTCGTGGCTAAAAAGGTAATTAAAATGGTAAAGCTTCAAATTCCTGCAGGTAAAGCTAACCCAGCTCCACCAGTTGGTCCAGCATTAGGACAAGCAGGTGTTAACATCATGGGCTTCTGTAAAGAGTTTAACGCTCGTACAGCTGATCAAGCTGGTCTTATCATCCCTGTTGAAATTACGGTATTTGAGGACCGTTCATTCACTTTCATTACTAAAACTCCTCCTGCTGCTGTTCTTCTTAAGAAAGTAGCTGGTATTGAGTCTGGTTCTGGTGAACCAAACCGTAATAAAGTGGCAACTGTTAAGCGTGATAAAGTACGCGAAATCGCTGAAACTAAAATGCCTGACCTAAACGCTGCTAGCGTAGAAGCTGCAATGCGTATGGTTGAAGGTACTGCACGCAGTATGGGCATCGTTATCGAAGACTAATTCGATTTGTTTTTTTAAAAAGGTTGCGGGTCTGGAATTCCAATTCGCAACCTTTATTATCGTAAATGATTATCGTTTTTAAATAAATGGATGGCGCGCGTCCTCAGGTTATACCTGAAAATAAGCGTAAACGTGGGAGGTTATTCCGCTAAAACCACATTCGAGGAGGAAATAAAAATGGCTAAAAGAGGTAAAAAGTACGTAGAAGCTGCAAAGCTTGTTGATCGTGCAACTGCTTACTCTGCAACAGAAGCAGTAGAATTAGTAAAGAAAACAAACACAGCTAAATTTGATGCGACTGTAGAAGTTGCATTCCGTTTAGGTGTTGACCCTAAGAAAGCTGACCAACAAATCCGTGGTGCAGTTGTTCTTCCACACGGTACTGGTAAAGTACAACGTGTATTAGTATTCGCTAAAGGCGAAAAAGCTAAAGAAGCTGAAGCTGCTGGAGCTGACTTCGTAGGCGATGCTGATTACATCGGTAAAATCCAACAAGGTTGGTTCGATTTCGATGTAGTAGTAGCAACTCCTGACATGATGGGTGAAGTTGGTAAACTTGGTCGCGTATTAGGACCTAAAGGTTTAATGCCAAACCCTAAAACTGGAACAGTTACTTTCGATGTAACTAAAGCTGTTAACGAAATCAAAGCTGGTAAAGTTGAATACCGCGTTGATAAAGCTGGTAACATCCACGTTCCAATCGGTAAAGTATCTTTCGAAGATGCTAAATTAGTAGAAAACTTCAGCACAATCGCTGACACTTTACAAAAAGTTAAGCCAGCTGCTGCAAAAGGTACTTACATGAAGAACGTAACAGTTGCTTCTACAATGGGACCTGGCGTACGTGTAGACGTTTCTACATTAGCGTAAATTTTGGAAGTTGACTTCATAAAGAAGTTTTTATATAATCATTTATGTTGTGAATTTAATTAGTGTACCGTAGACAGTAGGTGTCAATAGACTTAATTTCCTACCTAGGTGTTAATATACGAAACGGAATTTTTTTCTGTGACTATATGCCTCCATGTCTACAAGTTGGGCATGGAGGTTTTTAGTGCACTTTCGGTACATCTTCTATATAATCTACAGGAGGTGTAATAACATGAGCAAAGTAATCGAAACTAAACAACAAGTTGTAACTGAAATCGCTGAAAAACTTCGCGAAAGTAAATCTACGATCGTTGTTGACTACCGTGGTTTAACAGTTTCTGAAGTAACAGAATTACGTAAAAACTTACGTGAGGCTGGCGTTGAGTTCAAAGTTTACAAAAACTCTTTAACTCGTCGTGCTGCAGAGTCTGCTGAAATGGCTGAGTTAAACGAATTCTTAACAGGACCAAACGCAATCGCGTTCAGTAACGAGGATGTAGTTGCTCCTGCGAAAGTATTAAACGACTTCGCTACAAAACACGAAGCTTTAGAAATTAAAGCTGGTGTAATCGAAGGTAAACTTGTAACACTTGATGAGGTTAAAGCTATCGCTACTCTTCCATCACGTGAAGGCTTACTTTCTATGCTTCTTAGCGTTCTTCAAGCTCCAATCCGTAACCTTGCACTTGCTACTAAAGCAGTTGCAGAACAAAAGGAAGAGCAAGGCGCTTAATTTTTTAAAAGATAATTACTTGTTATCTATAAAACAATACAAACCTATTTAAGGGAGGATATTTACAATGACTAAAGAACAAATCATTGAAGCAGTTAAATCTATGACTGTATTAGAACTTAACGACTTAGTAAAAGCTATCGAGGAAGAATTCGGCGTAACTGCTGCTGCTCCTGTAGCTGTAGCTGGTGGCGCTGGTGAAGCTGCTGCTGAAAAAACTGAATTTGACGTAGTACTTGCAAGTGCTGGCGCTCAAAAAATCAAAGTTATCAAAGCTGTACGTGAAATCACTGGTCTTGGCTTAAAAGAAGCTAAAGAATTAGTTGACAACACTCCAAAAGCAATCAAAGAAGGCGTTTCTAAAGAGGAAGCTGAAGAAATGAAAGCTAAACTTGAAGAAGTTGGCGCTGCTGTAGAAGTTAAGTAATTAACTTTTGATGCTTTAAAAAAAGCTCGCTCTCATGCGAGCTTTTTTTTTAACTGTAAAGAAAAGAGGTGGCCATATGGCAGACCATTATTTTTCTAACGACCCTTCTAGTAAAAGTGATCGTAAGCGATGGGAATTTGCACTTCGTGGATCTCAATTTACTTTCTTATCTGACCGTGGGGTGTTCTCGAAAAACGAAGTGGACTTTGGTTCTCGTCTTTTAATTGAAGCGTTTCAAGTGCCAGATATTAAAGGTGATATATTAGACGTAGGTTGTGGATATGGACCAATTGGTTTATCGTTGGCGAAAGAGTTTCAAGACCGTAAAGTTCACATGGTGGATGTGAATGAAAGGGCGCTTGAGCTTGCAAAAGAAAATGCCGCTAACAATAGAGTTGGAAATGTACACATTTTTCAAAGTAGCGTCTATGAAAATGTAGATGGTATGTATGCTGCTATTCTATCTAATCCTCCAATTCGTGCAGGTAAAGATATCGTGCATGAGATTTTAGAAAAGGCTGTAGATCATTTAGTTTCAGGTGGAGAGTTGTGGATTGTTATTCAAAAGAAGCAAGGTGCACCATCTGCACTGAAGAAACTAGAGGAAGTATTTTCTGAAGTCGAAGTTGTAGAAAAGAAAAAGGGATATTATATCATAAAATCAAAAAAACGTTGACGGTTATTTTTGGCTATGTTAACATTATACAATGCCAATATATGATTTTCTGCGTTGAGAAAGATGTATATTTTTGTTTCTCTTGGAAAAGATAGTAAAATCAGCAGATTATGAAACAGAATGATGGTTTTCTTATAGAAGCCATTTTTCTTTTTTGAGCAGGTAGAAAGACTCAACGTATTTATCTTTAAGAGAAAAAGACTACGCTAATAGCAGTAGTTGTATTTATTTGTGATTTTGCGCAAATTTTTTTGTGCATTTATAATACTCATGATTTGAGGGGTGAAGCAGTTGACAGGTCAACTAGTTCAATACGGACGCCACCGCCAACGAAGAAGTTATGCCCGTATTAGTGAAGTATTAGAGTTACCAAATCTTATCGAAATTCAAACCTCTTCTTATCAGTGGTTTCTTGATGAGGGTTTGCGAGAAATGTTCCAAGACATTTCTCCGATTGAAGACTTTACGGGAAATCTATCGCTTGAATTTATCGACTACAGCTTAGGTGAACCTAAATACTCTGTAGACGAATGCAAAGAGCGTGATGTGACGTATGCAGCACCACTTCGTGTAAAAGTGCGTCTAATCAACAAGGAAACTGGTGAAGTAAAAGAACAAGATGTGTTCATGGGAGATTTCCCACTCATGACAGAGACTGGAACATTCGTAATTAACGGTGCAGAACGTGTTATCGTTTCCCAGTTAGTTCGCTCTCCAAGCGTATACTATAGTGGCAAAGTGGATAAAAACGGAAAACGTGGTTTTACTGCTACTGTAATTCCAAACCGCGGAGCTTGGTTAGAGTATGAGACAGATGCTAAGGATGTTGTATATGTGCGTATTGACCGTACGCGTAAACTTCCTGTAACTGTTTTGTTACGCGCATTAGGGTTTGGCTCTGATCAAGAAATCACCGAGCTTTTAGGTGATAACGAATACTTAAGCAACACATTAGAAAAAGACAACACAGATAGCACAGAAAAAGCATTGCTTGAAATTTATGAGCGTCTACGTCCTGGTGAACCACCAACGGTAGAAAATGCTAAGAGCTTACTTGTGTCTCGTTTCTTCGATCCAAAGCGCTACGATTTAGCAAATGTAGGTCGCTATAAGATCAACAAGAAGTTACACATTAAAAACAGATTGTTTAACCAACGCTTAGCTGAAACATTAGTGGATCCAGAAACTGGTGAAATTTTAGCGGCAGAAGGAACAATCTTAGATCGTCGTACACTTGATCGCATTTTACCTTACTTAGAGAAAAACATTGGATTCAAAACAGCGAAACCAATGGGTGGAGTGGTAGAAGGCGATGTTGAGCTGCAATCTATTAAGATTTATGCTCCTGAGTCAGAAGGCGAACGCGTAATTAATGTAATTGGTAATGCGAATATTACTCGTGATGTAAAACACATTACACCAGGTGATATCCTTGCTTCTATCAGTTACTTCTTCAACCTACTATACAAAGTAGGGGATACAGATGATATCGACCATTTAGGAAACCGTCGTCTGCGTTCAGTTGGAGAACTATTACAAAATCAATTCCGTATCGGTCTTTCTCGTATGGAACGTGTTGTTCGTGAGAGAATGTCGATTCAGGATACAAATGCAATTACACCACAGGCGCTAATTAATATTCGTCCTGTTATTGCATCTATTAAAGAGTTCTTCGGAAGTTCTCAGTTATCTCAGTTCATGGACCAAACAAACCCATTAGCAGAGTTAACTCACAAACGAAGACTATCTGCATTAGGACCCGGTGGTTTAACGCGTGAGCGCGCAGGCTTTGAAGTGCGTGACGTTCACTACTCTCACTATGGTCGTATGTGCCCGATTGAAACACCAGAGGGACCAAACATCGGTTTGATTAACTCATTATCATCGTTCGCGAAAGTAAATGAGTTTGGTTTCATTGAAACACCATACCGTCGTGTTGATCCAGAAACTGGTCTTGTAACAGGGCAGGTTGATTACTTAACTGCAGATGAAGAAGATAATTATGTTGTAGCCCAAGCGAATATGAAATTATCTGAAGAAGGAGAATTCCTTAGTGAAGATATCGTAGCTCGTTTCCGTGGTGAAAACATTGTCACAAATAAAGAACGCATCGACTACATGGATGTATCTCCAAAACAAGTAGTGTCGGCAGCGACAGCTTGTATTCCGTTCTTAGAAAACGATGACTCTAACCGCGCACTTATGGGAGCGAACATGCAACGTCAGGCGGTTCCGTTAATGAATCCGGAATCTCCGATTGTAGGTACAGGTATGGAGTACGTATCAGCAAAAGACTCAGGTGCTGCAGTAATCTGTAAACACCCTGGTGTTGTTGAACGCGTAGAAGCACGTGAAGTTTGGGTACGTCGCTTTGTAGAAGTTGACGGTCAAACAGTAAAAGGCGACTTAGATCGCTACAAAATGCAAAAATTCATTCGTTCTAACCAAGGAACTTGCTACAACCAACGCCCAATCGTAAGTGTTGGAAATGAAGTTGTAAAAGGTGAAATCCTTGCGGATGGTCCTTCTATGGAATTAGGTGAACTAGCACTTGGACGTAACGTGCTTGTTGGCTTCATGACTTGGGACGGTTATAACTACGAGGATGCGATCATTATGAGTGAGCGCCTTGTAAAAGATGATGTGTACACTTCTATTCATATTGAAGAATATGAGTCAGAAGCTCGTGATACGAAGCTTGGACCAGAAGAAATTACACGTGACATTCCAAACGTTGGGGAAGATGCATTACGCAACCTTGACGAGCGCGGTATCATTCGCGTTGGTGCGGAAGTAAAAGATGGAGATTTACTTGTTGGTAAAGTAACACCTAAAGGTGTAACAGAATTAACAGCTGAAGAACGTCTATTACATGCTATCTTTGGAGAAAAAGCACGTGAAGTACGTGATACATCACTACGTGTACCACACGGTGGTGGCGGTATTATCTTAGACGTAAAAGTATTCAACCGTGAAGATGGCGATGAGTTGCCACCAGGCGTGAATCAACTTGTACGTGCATATATCGTTCAAAAACGTAAAATTTCTGAAGGTGACAAGATGGCCGGACGTCACGGTAACAAAGGTGTTATCTCTCGTATTTTACCAGAAGAAGATATGCCTTACTTACCAGACGGTACGCCAATCGATATCATGTTAAACCCATTAGGGGTACCATCTCGTATGAATATCGGTCAGGTATTAGAGCTTCATCTTGGTATGGCAGCAAGATACCTTGGCATTCACATTGCAACACCAGTATTCGATGGTGCTCGTGAGGAAGATGTTTGGGGCACGATTGAAGAAGCTGGTATGGCAAATGACGCGAAAACAATCCTGTATGACGGACGTACTGGTGAACCATTCGATAACCGCGTATCTGTTGGTGTCATGTATATGATCAAACTTGCGCACATGGTTGACGATAAACTTCATGCTCGTTCTACTGGACCATACTCACTTGTAACGCAGCAGCCTCTTGGAGGTAAAGCTCAGTTCGGTGGACAGCGTTTCGGTGAGATGGAGGTTTGGGCACTTGAAGCTTATGGTGCTGCTTATACTCTTCAAGAAATCTTAACAGTGAAGTCTGATGATGTTGTTGGACGTGTTAAGACGTATGAAGCAATTGTTAAAGGCGAAAATGTTCCAGAACCAGGCGTTCCTGAATCATTCAAAGTATTGATTAAAGAGCTGCAAAGTTTAGGTATGGACGTTAAAATGATGTCTAGCGACGATAAAGAAATTGAAATGCGTGATACAGAAGATGACGATGATCATCAATCAGCAGATAAATTGAATGTCGAAGTTGAGACAACTAAGGAATAATTGGGATAACCTGTAGACTAAAAGGGAGGTAGGCCCCTTGATAGATGTAAATAACTTTGAATATATGAAGATTGGACTTGCTTCACCTGACAAGATTCGTTCTTGGTCATACGGTGAAGTTAAGAAACCAGAAACAATTAACTATCGTACGTTAAAGCCTGAAAAAGATGGCTTGTTCTGTGAGCGTATTTTCGGACCACAAAAGGACTGGGAATGTCATTGCGGAAAATACAAACGTGTACGTTATAAAGGTGTAGTTTGTGATCGATGTGGCGTTGAAGTAACGCGTGCAAAAGTTCGTCGTGAACGTATGGGTCATATCGAATTAGCTGCTCCTGTATCTCATATTTGGTATTTCAAAGGTATCCCGAGCCGCATGGGACTTGTCTTAGACATGTCCCCTCGCGCGCTTGAAGAAGTAATTTATTTCGCTTCTTATGTTGTAACAGAAAGTGGAGATACACCACTTGATAAGAAGCAATTACTTTCTGAAAAAGAATACCGTGCATATCGTGATCGATATGGTAGCACATTCCAAGCTGCTATGGGTGCAGAAGCGATTAAAAAGCTACTACAAGACATCGATTTAGATAAAGAAGTAGACTTCTTAAAAGAAGAATTAAAAACAGCACAAGGACAACGCCGTACTCGTGCTATTAAACGTCTAGAAGTATTAGAAGCATTCCGTAACTCTGGAAATCACCCATCTTGGATGATCCTAGATGTTCTTCCAGTTATCCCACCAGAACTACGCCCAATGGTACAGTTGGATGGTGGACGTTTTGCTACTTCTGACTTAAACGACTTATACCGTCGTGTAATTAACCGTAACAATCGTTTAAAACGTCTATTGGACTTAGGTGCACCAAGCATCATCGTTCAAAACGAAAAACGTATGTTACAAGAAGCTGTAGACGCATTAATCGATAATGGTCGCCGTGGCCGTCCAGTTACTGGACCGGGTAACCGTCCATTAAAATCACTATCTCACATGCTTAAAGGTAAACAAGGACGTTTCCGTCAAAACTTATTAGGTAAACGTGTTGACTACTCTGGCCGTTCTGTAATCGTTGTAGGACCGAACTTAAAGATGTACCAATGTGGATTACCGAAAGAAATGGCGCTTGAATTGTTTAAGCCTTTCGTTATGAAAGAGTTAGTTGGAAAAGGTTTAGCACACAACATTAAGAGTGCTAAACGTAAAATCGAGCGTGTACAACCTGAAGTTTGGGACGTTTTAGAATCTGTGATCAAAGAGCATCCAGTACTTCTAAACCGCGCACCAACACTTCACCGTCTTGGTATCCAGGCGTTTGAACCTACATTAGTAGAAGGTCGTGCAATTCGTCTTCACCCACTTGTATGTACTGCATACAACGCGGACTTTGACGGTGACCAAATGGCGGTTCACGTTCCGTTATCATCAGAGGCACAAGCAGAAGCTCGTATTCTTATGTTAGCGGCGCAAAACATCTTGAATCCAAAAGACGGAAAACCAGTTGTTACTCCATCTCAGGATATGGTATTAGGTAACTACTACTTAACTCTTGAGCGTGAAGGCGCAATCGGTGAAGGTATGGTCTTCAAAGATGCAAACGAAGCAATACTTGCATACCAAAATGGATATGTACATCTGCACACACGTGTTGCAGTTGCTGCAAGTTCAGTAAATAACGTAACATTTACTGAAGAGCAAAAAGGTAAGCTTCTATTAACAACAGTTGGTAAATTAATATTTAACGAAATCTTACCAGAGTCGTTCCCTTATATTAATGAACCGACAAACTCAAACCTTGAAAAAGAAACACCAGCGGAGTATTTCGTTGAAAAAGGTGCGAACATTAAAGAAATTATTGCTAGTCGCGAAGAAGTGGCGCCATTTAGCAAGAAGATCCTTGGTAACATCATTGCGGAAGTATTCAAACGTTTCCAAATTACGGAAACATCTCGTATGCTTGACCGCATGAAAAACTTAGGATTTAAGTACTCTACAAAAGCTGGTATTACAGTTGGGGTATCTGACATTCTTGTATTAGGCGAAAAAGATGAAATTCTCCATGAAGCACAAGCAAAAGTAGATAATGTAATTAAACAATTCCGTCGCGGTTTGATCACAGAAGAAGAACGTTACGATCGCGTTATCTCTATTTGGAGTAATGCAAAAGATGTTATCCAAGGAAAACTGATGAAATCCTTGAATAAACGCAATCCAATCTTCATGATGAGTGATTCCGGTGCCCGTGGTAACGCATCGAACTTTACTCAGCTTGCTGGTATGCGTGGTCTGATGGCCAATCCATCTGGTCGTATTATCGAACTTCCAATTAAATCAAGTTTCCGTGAAGGTTTAACAGTACTTGAGTACTTCATCTCTACGCATGGTGCGCGTAAAGGTCTTGCCGATACAGCACTTAAAACTGCCGATTCTGGTTACTTAACACGTCGTCTTGTAGACGTTGCGCAAGATGTAATTGTCCGTGAAGATGATTGTGGAACAGATCGTGGTCTATTAATTGGTGCGATTAAAGAGGGTAATGAAGTAATTGAGTCATTATATGATCGTCTTGTTGGACGTTTTGCAAGAAAAACTGTAAAACATCCTGAAACAGGTGAAGTATTAGTTAGTGAAAACCAACTAATCACTGAAGATATCGCTCATATCGTTGAAAATTCGGGTGTTGAAACTGTAAACATTCGTTCAGCGTTCACGTGTAACACTCGCCACGGTGTATGTAAGAAGTGTTACGGTCGTAACTTAGCAACTGGTACAGACGTAGAAGTAGGAGAAGCGGTAGGTATTATCGCAGCTCAATCTATCGGTGAGCCAGGTACACAGTTAACGATGCGTACGTTCCATACAGGTGGGGTTGCCGGAGATGATATCACTCAAGGTTTACCTCGTATCCAAGAGATCTTCGAAGCTCGTAATCCGAAAGGTCAGGCAGTTATCAGTGAAATCGATGGTGTTATCGCAGCGATCAACGATGTTAAAGATCGCCAAGAAGTAGTTGTACAGGGTGAAGTTGAAGCTCGTACGTATGCTATTCCTTACGGTGCGCGTCTGAAAGTAACTCCAGGACAGCCAATTAGCCACGGTAAAGAGTTAACAGAAGGTTCTATTGATCCGAAAGAATTACTAAAAGTAACGGACATTACGGCGGTTCAAGAATACTTATTACGTGAAGTTCAAAAAGTATACCGTATGCAAGGGGTAGAAATTGGCGACAAACACGTAGAAGTAATGGTACGTCAAATGTTACGTAAAGTTCGTGTAAGTGATGCGGGTGAAACAGATGTATTACCAGGAACATTACTAGATATCCATCAGTTTACTGATGCGAATGCGAAGGTGTTACTGAAAGGTAAACAACCAGCAACAGCTAGACCTGTTCTACTTGGTATTACAAAAGCTTCGCTTGAAACTGATTCATTCTTATCTGCAGCATCGTTCCAAGAAACGACACGTGTCTTAACTGATGCAGCAATTAAGGGTAAACGCGATGAACTTCTAGGATTGAAAGAAAATGTTATTATCGGTAAACTTGTTCCTGCTGGAACAGGTATGAATCGTTATCGCAAAGTGGACCTTGTAAAAACAACTCAAGGTGACATGAATGTAGAAAACGATGAAGTTTATGTGGAACAGTAAAATTTTCCGTCGTAAATTTTGTATAAAAACAGCTAATCCTAGTTGACATTGTATGAAGCAAAATGTTACTATAATCAAGGTTGCTCCTGAACGATGCTTTGGAGGATATTTATATGTCTTATCAAAAAGTGTCAAATGCTGAAAATGTAGTCGTTGGTCATAAACGCACATTGGAGGCAATCAAAAATGGTATAGTTAAAGAAGTTGTTATTGCGGAAGATGCTGATATGCGGTTAACCCATATGATCATTCGTACTGCCTTGCAACATAACATACCCATAAACAAAGTTGAATCAGTTCGTAAGCTTGGAAAAGTTTCGGGGATTCAAGTGGGAGCTTCAGCAATAGGAATAATAAGTTAAAACTGTTTTTGTGAGGAGAGAGCATTTGCTCTCCCTTGCAAAAACTTTGTTTTCAACTAATAATGAACCACCTGGATATGTGGTCATACAAACATGCGAAGGGAGGATAATCAAATGCCTACTATTAACCAATTAGTGAGAAATGGTCGTACTGATAAAGTATGGAAGTCTAAATCACCTGCGTTAAACAAAGGTTTTAACTCTTTAAAGAAAAAATCAACTGATATCTCTGCACCTCAAAAACGTGGTGTATGTACTCGTGTTGGTACAATGACTCCGAAGAAACCGAACTCAGCGTTACGTAAATACGCTCGTGTACGTTTAACAAATGGTATTGAAGTTACAGCTTACATCCCAGGTATCGGTCATAACCTACAAGAGCATAGCGTAGTATTAATTCGCGGTGGTCGAGTAAAGGATTTACCAGGGGTACGTTACCACATCGTTCGTGGTGCGCTTGATACTGCTGGTGTTGACAAACGTATGCAAGGACGTTCTAAATATGGTACTAAGCGACCAAAACCTGCTAAAAAATAATAACTTTAAAATGAAAGGAGGAACTCAATATGCCTCGTAAAGGACCTGTTGCGAAACGTGACGTGTTACCAGATCCAATGTACAAATCTAAGCTAGTAACACGCCTTATCAACAAAATGATGGTTGACGGTAAAAAAGGTAAATCTCAAACAATTCTTTATAACGCTTTCGATATCGTTCGTGAACGTTCAGAGAAAGACCCTATGGAAGTATTCGAGCAAGCTCTTAAGAACATCATGCCTGTTCTTGAAGTACGTGCTCGTCGTGTTGGTGGTGCTAACTACCAAGTTCCAGTTGAGGTTCGTCCAGAACGCCGTACAACTTTAGGTCTTCGCTGGTTAGTAAACTATGCTCGTCTTCGTGGTGAAAAAACTATGGAAGAGCGTCTAGCTTACGAAATCTTAGATGCAGCTAACAACGCTGGTGCATCTGTTAAGAAACGTGAAGACACTCATAAAATGGCAGAAGCTAACAAAGCATTTGCTCATTACCGTTGGTAGGATTCAACGTAAAATAAATGTAAGCATAAACCGCTTTATTTGTCGCTTATGGAAGTGTGGAGAGGGAGAATGCCTCTCCCTTTCGTTGGGCGCTCGTTTTACATAATGAGGGTACTGGACATACTGACATGTGTAACAATATAAAGTGGCTTTTTTGCTACTTAAAATAAAAAAATCCAATCCATATATGGAAGGAGCAAGACACCAAATGACAAGAGAGTTCTCTTTAGAAAACACTCGTAATATTGGTATCATGGCTCACATCGATGCTGGTAAAACAACAGCAACTGAGCGTATTCTGTATTACACAGGACGTATTCATAAAATCGGTGAAACTCATGAAGGTGCATCTCAGATGGACTGGATGGAGCAAGAGCAAGAGCGTGGTATCACAATTACTTCTGCTGCAACTACAGCTCAATGGAAAGGTCACCGTGTAAACATCATTGACACTCCAGGACACGTAGACTTCACAGTAGAAGTAGAACGTTCTTTACGCGTACTTGATGGTGCGGTAGCAGTACTTGATGCACAATCTGGTGTAGAACCACAAACAGAAACTGTTTGGCGTCAGGCTACTACTTACGGCGTACCTCGTATCGTATTCGTTAACAAAATGGATAAAATCGGTGCGGATTTCTTATACTCTGTAGGAACAATCCACGATCGTTTACAAGCAAACGCACACCCAATTCAGTTACCAATCGGTGCTGAAGATGAGTTCAATGGTATCATTGACCTTGTTGAAGAATGTGCTTACATGTACGGTAACGATTTAGGAACAGACATTCAACGTGTTGAAATTCCTGAAGAGCACAAAGAATTAGCTGAAGAATACCGTGGAAAACTTATTGAAGCGGTAGCTGAGCTTGATGAAGAAATGATGATGAAGTACCTAGAAGGTGAAGAAATCACTGTAGAAGAGCTTAAAGCTGGTATCCGTAAGGCTACAACTTCTGTAGAATTCTTCCCAGTAATCTGTGGTTCTGCATTCAAAAACAAAGGTGTTCAAATTCTGTTAGACGCAGTTATCGACTACCTACCATCTCCATTAGATGTACCTGCTATTAAAGGTACTCTTCCGGATACAGATGAAGAAATCGAACGTAAGTCTAGCGATGAAGAACCATTCGCAGCTTTAGCATTCAAAATCATGACTGACCCTTATGTTGGTAAGTTAACGTTCTTCCGTGTGTACTCTGGTGTGTTAAACTCTGGATCATACGTGAAAAACTCAACTAAAGGTAAGCGTGAGCGTGTAGGTCGTATCCTACAAATGCACGCTAACAGCCGTGAAGAGATTTCAACAGTTTACGCTGGTGATATCGCTGCTGCTGTAGGTTTAAAAGATACTACTACTGGTGATACTCTTTGTGACGAGAAGAGCCTTGTTATCCTTGAGTCTATGGAATTCCCAGAGCCAGTTATCTCTGTAGCTATCGAACCAAAATCTAAAGCTGACCAAGATAAAATGGGTACAGCATTATCTAAGCTTTCTGAAGAAGATCCAACATTCCGTGCTCACACTGACCAAGAAACTGGCCAAACTATCATCGCTGGTATGGGTGAACTTCACCTTGATATCATCGTTGACCGTATGCGTCGTGAATTCAAAGTCGAAGCAAACGTTGGTGCTCCTCAGGTAGCATACCGTGAAACTTTCCGCGCTGCTGCGAAAGTTGAAGGTAAGTTCGCTCGTCAATCTGGTGGACGTGGACAATTCGGTCACGTTTGGATTGAGTTTGCGCCTAACGAAGAAGGTAAAGGATTTGAATTCGAAAACAAAATCGTCGGCGGTGTAGTTCCACGTGAATACATCCCAGCTGTTGGAGCGGGTCTTGAAGACTCACTTAAAAATGGTGTACTAGCTGGTTACCCACTAGTTGACATTAAAGCAGCATTAGTTGACGGTTCTTACCATGATGTCGATTCATCTGAGATGGCGTTCAAAATCGCTGCATCTATGGCACTTAAAGCTGCGGTTTCTAAATGTAACCCAGTAATTCTTGAGCCAATGATGAAAGTTGAAGTTGTAATTCCTGAAGAATACATGGGAGACATCATGGGTGACGTAACGTCTCGTCGTGGACGTGTAGAAGGTATGGAAGCTCGCGGTAACGCACAAGTTGTTCGCGCTATGGTTCCACTTTCTGAAATGTTCGGTTATGCGACAGCATTACGTTCTAACACTCAAGGACGCGGAACATTCTCAATGACATTTGATCATTATGAAGAAGTACCGAAGTCTGTTTCTGAAGAAATTATCAAAAAAAATAAAGGTGAATAATTGATTTTTATCGATTCTTCACGTATAACTACTTATGTAAGCTTAGAAAGTGGGACGCAAGTTTCACTTTCTAGCCTAAATATAAAATAACCTATATAAACTAAGGAGGAATTTAGAATGGCTAAAGCTAAATTCGAACGTTCTAAACCCCATGTTAACATCGGTACAATCGGCCACGTTGACCATGGTAAAACTACATTAACTGCTGCGATCACTACAGTTCTTGCAAAAGCTGGTGGTGCTGAAGCACGCGGATACGATCAAATCGACGCTGCTCCAGAAGAAAGAGAGCGCGGAATCACAATCTCAACTGCACACGTTGAGTACGAAACTGAAACTCGTCACTATGCACACGTTGACTGCCCAGGTCACGCTGACTATGTTAAAAACATGATCACTGGTGCTGCTCAAATGGACGGCGGTATCTTAGTAGTATCTGCTGCTGATGGCCCAATGCCTCAAACACGTGAGCACATCCTTCTTTCTCGTCAAGTAGGTGTTCCTTACATCGTTGTATTCTTAAACAAATGCGACATGGTAGACGACGAAGAATTATTAGAATTAGTAGAAATGGAAGTTCGCGACCTATTATCTGAATACGGATTCCCAGGCGACGACATTCCTGTAATCAAAGGTTCTGCTCTTAAAGCTCTTCAAGGAGAAGCTGATTGGGAAGCAAAAATCATTGAATTAATGACTGAAGTTGATGCTTACATCCCAACTCCAGAACGTGAAACTGACAAACCATTCTTAATGCCTATCGAGGATGTATTCTCTATCACAGGTCGTGGTACAGTTGCAACTGGTCGTGTAGAGCGCGGAATCGTTAAAGTTGGTGACGTAGTAGAAATCATCGGTCTTGCTGAAGAAAATGCTTCTACAACTGTAACTGGTGTAGAGATGTTCCGTAAACTTCTTGACCAAGCTCAAGCTGGAGACAACATCGGTGCTTTACTTCGTGGGGTTGCTCGTGAAGATATCCAACGTGGACAAGTTCTTGCTAAAACTGGCTCTGTAAAAGCTCACGCTAAATTCAAAGCTGAAGTTTTCGTATTATCTAAAGAAGAAGGTGGACGTCACACTCCATTCTTCGCTAACTACCGTCCTCAGTTCTACTTCCGTACAACTGACGTAACTGGTATCATCCAATTACCAGAAGGTACTGAAATGGTAATGCCTGGTGACAACATCGAAATGACTATCGAACTTATCGCTCCAATCGCTATCGAAGAGGGAACTAAATTCTCTATTCGTGAAGGTGGACGTACAGTAGGTTACGGTGTAGTTGCAACTATCGTTGAGTAATCTTAACTGATATAAAAAAACCCAAGGGATCTTCCCTTGGGTTTTTTGTTTGTAGTTATATAATGAATGAAATTTTATTTTTATGTTTTGACGAGTTTCTTCTATAGTAATATGAAATCAATAAAACTAAAATCCAGAAACTGTAAAATGAATTCTGTTAGATGAAAACTTGAAATTCTTTAAAGTGCCATGTATAATAGCAAAAGTAGAGAAAAGCAGATGCAAACAAAAAGATGCTTGCATCTAGACGAATAACATTGTATAATAGACAATGTTGGTCTTTGACTGCGATGAAGTGGAAGGTTGCTGACACACCCGGCCGCTTTGCCATGGCATGGTGTGGGGAAATTTCCATGGAGAAGGTCTATTTTAGAAATAGGCGAACGAAGGAGGGAAAATAATGGCAAAAGAAAAAATTCGTATCCGTTTAAAAGCTTATGATCACCGTATTCTTGATCAATCAGCTGAGAAAATTGTAGAAACAGCTAAGCGTTCTGGGGCAACAGTTTCTGGTCCGATCCCATTACCAACTGAGAAGACTATTTACACAATTCTTCGTGCTGTTCATAAGTACAAAGATTCTCGTGAGCAATTCGAAATGCGCACACACAAACGTTTAATCGATATCGTGAGTCCTACTCCACAAACAGTAGATTCATTAATGCGTTTAGACTTACCGTCTGGTGTAGATATCGAAATCAAACTATAATTCATATAACTTAAAAATGTAGGAGGTGTAACTCATGACCAAAGGAATCTTAGGAAGAAAGATCGGTATGACTCAAGTATTTGCTGAGAACGGTGAG
Organism: Bacillus sp. HY001; assembly: GCF_007558965.1. Lineage (NCBI taxonomy): Bacteria > Bacillati > Bacillota > Bacilli > Caryophanales > Bacillaceae > Bacillus > Bacillus sp. HY001. Next base: position 34,258 of record NZ_VLTE01000068.1, read on the forward strand.
TTAATCCCAGTAACAGTTATCGCTGCTAATCCAAACGTTGTTCTTCAAAAGAAAACAACTGAAACTGATGGCTACAATGCAATCCAGTTAGGATTTGAAGATAAACGTGAAAAGTTAACTAACAAACCTGAACAAGGCCACACTGCTAAAGCATCTACAACTCCTAAGCGCTTCATTCGCGAAATCCGCGATGCAGACGTGGACGGATTAGAGGTTGGTCAAGAGGTAAAAGTTGAAGTTTTCGCTGCAGGTGAAATCGTTGACGTAACAGGAATTTCTAAAGGTAAAGGTTTCCAAGGTGTTATCAAACGCCACGGACAATCTCGCGGACCTATGTCTCATGGTTCTCGCTATCACCGTCGTCCAGGTTCAATGGGCCCAGTTGCTCCGAACCGTGTATTCAAAGGTAAAAAACTTGCTGGACGTATGGGTGGAGACCAAGTTACTATCCAAAACTTAGAAATCGTTCAAGTTGACACTGAGCGCAACTTATTACTAGTAAAAGGTAACGTTCCAGGTGCTAAGAAATCTCTTGTAGTTGTTCAAGGCGCTGTGAAGGTTAGCAAATAATTCACATAGGAAGGAGGAATTCCAATGCCAAAAGTTACTGTATATAACCAAACTGGTTCACAGGTTGGTGAAATCGAATTAGCTGAAGCTATTTTCGGTATCGAACCAAATGAAGCTGTACTTTTCGAAGCTGTAATGATGCAACGTGCATCTTTACGTCAAGGTACACACAAAGTAAAAACTCGTTCTGAAGTTCGTGGTGGTGGTCGTAAACCATGGCGTCAAAAAGGAACTGGACGTGCTCGTCAAGGGTCTATCCGCTCTCCTCAATGGCGTGGTGGTGGTACGGTATTCGGACCTACACCAAGAAGCTATGCGTACAAACTTCCTAAGAAGGTTCGTCGTTTAGCAATCAAATCTGCATTAGCTACTAAAGTAGTTGAGAACAACATTGTAGTTCTTGAAGACCTAGTGTTAAATGCACCAAAAACAAAAGACATGCTAGCAGTACTTAAAGGATTAACTGTTGAGAAGAAAGCTCTTATCGTAACTGCTGATGCAAACGAATCTGTAGAGTTATCTGCTCGCAATATCCCTGGAGTAACAGTAATCACTGCTGATGGCGTAAACGTTTTAGACGTGCTTCATCATGATAAGCTAATCATGACAAAAGCGGCAGTGGAAAAAGTAGAGGAGGTGCTTGCATAATGAGAGATCCTCGTGATATCATTAAGCGCCCAGTTATCACTGAACGTTCTATGGAAATGATGGCTGAAAAAAAATACACGTTCGATGTGGACGTTAAATCTAATAAAACAGAAGTTAAAGATGCTCTTGAAGCGATCTTTGGTGTTAAAGTAGAAAAAGTGAACATCATGAACTACAAGCCGAAAGCAAAACGCGTTGGTCGTCACGCTGGTTTTACTAGCCGTCGTCGTAAAGCAATCGTTAAGCTAACTGCTGACAGCAAAGAAATCGAAATCTTCCAAGGCGTTTAATTCTTACTAAAGAAGGAGGGAAATTGAGATGGGAATTAAAAAGTATAATCCAACTACTAACGGTCGTCGTAATATGACTACGAATGATTTCGCTGAAATCACGACTGACAGACCAGAAAAGTCATTACTTGCTCCTTTAAGCAAGAAGGCTGGTCGTAATAACCAAGGTAAAATTACTGTACGTCATCAAGGTGGCGGACATAAGCGTCAATACCGTATCATCGACTTTAAGCGTAACAAAGATGGAATTCCAGGACGCGTTGCTACGATCGAATACGATCCAAACCGCTCTGCGAATATCGCATTAATTAACTACGTTGACGGTGAAAAACGTTACATTCTTGCTCCTAAGAACTTAGAAGTAGGTATGGAAGTTATGTCTGGCCCAGAAGCTGACATCAAAATCGGTAACGCATTACCATTAATCAACATTCCAGTAGGTACTGTTGTTCATAACATCGAGCTTAAGCCTGGTCGTGGCGGACAATTAGTTCGTTCTGCTGGTACATCTGCTCAAGTACTTGGTAAAGAAGGTAAATACGTACTTGTACGTTTAACTTCTGGTGAAGTACGTCTTGTATTATCTGCTTGTCGCGCTTCAATCGGTCAAGTAGGTAACGAACAACACGAACTTATCAAGATCGGTAAAGCAGGTCGCTCTCGCTGGTTAGGTAAACGCCCAACAGTTCGTGGTTCTGTAATGAACCCAGTTGATCACCCACACGGTGGTGGTGAAGGACGTTCTCCAATCGGACGTAAGTCTCCAATGTCTCCATGGGGTAAACCAACTCTTGGATTCAAGACTCGTAAGAAAAACAAAGCGTCTGACAAATTCATCGTTCGTCGTCGTAAAAAATAATGGGATTGTAGTACGGTTCATTTCTAGAACCGTACGCCAATCACGAAGGGAGGCACCAAAATGGCTCGTAGCTTAAAAAAAGGACCATTTGTCGATGATCACTTAATGAGCAAAATGGAAAAATTAGTTGCATCTGAGCAAAAACAAGTTGTTAAAACTTGGTCTCGCCGTTCAACAATCTTCCCTCAGTTCATCGGACACACAATCGCTGTATATGATGGTCGTAAACACGTACCTGTGTACATCACTGAGGATATGGTTGGCCATAAGTTAGGTGAATTCGCACCAACTCGTACGTATAAAGGTCACCTTGCTGACGATAAGAAAACTAGAAGATAATGAGAGGAGGCACTTCAATGCAAGCTAAAGCAGTAGCGAGAACAGTTCGTATTGCTCCTCGTAAAGTTCGTTTAGTAGTAGACTTAATCCGAGGTAAGCAAGTGGGTGAAGCGATTGCTATCCTTAACCACACACCAAAAACTGCTTCTCCAGTTGTAGAGAAAGTTTTAAAATCTGCAATCGCAAATGCAGAGCACAATTATGAGATGGATATTAACAACCTAGTTGTTGAAAAAGTTTTCGTTGACGAAGGTCCAACGTTGAAACGTTTCCGTCCACGTGCAATGGGTCGTGCAAGCCAAATTAACAAACGCACAAGCCACATCACAGTTGTGGTATCAGAAAAGAAGGAGGGATAATCGATGGGTCAAAAGGTTAATCCAATTGGTCTTCGTGTCGGCGTTATCCGTGACTGGGAATCTCGTTGGTTCGCAGAGAAAGATTATGCTACATTATTACATGAAGACATCAAAATCCGTGAGTACATTACTGTACGCTTAAAAGATTCTGCTGTTGCTAAAGTAGAAATCGAACGTGCAGCAAATCGTGTAAATGTTACAATTCACACTGCAAAACCTGGTATGGTAATTGGTAAAGGTGGTACTGAAGTTGAAGCACTTCGTAAAGCTCTTAACCAATTAACAGGCAAGCGTGTACACATCAACATTTTAGAAGTTAAGAGAGCTGATCTTAACGCTAAATTAGTAGGCGAAAACATTGCTCGTCAATTAGAAAACCGTGTATCATTCCGTCGTGCACAAAAGCAAGTTATTCAACGTGCTATGCGTGCAGGTGCTAAAGGTATTAAAACACAGGTTTCTGGTCGTCTTGGCGGAGCTGATATCGCTCGTGCAGAATCTTACAGTGAAGGAACTGTTCCACTTCATACACTTCGCGCTGATATTGACTATGCAGCAGTTGAAGCTGATACAACATACGGTAAATTAGGCGTAAAAGTATGGATCTACCGTGGAGAAGTCCTTCCTACAAAAAAGAAAGCTTCTGAGGAAGGAGGAAAATAATATGTTAATGCCAAAACGCGTAAAATATCGTAGAGAGCATCGTGGTAAAATGCGTGGTCGTGCAAAAGGTGGAACTGAAATTGCTTTCGGTGAATTCGGTCTACAAGCACAAGCTGCTTCATGGATTACAAACCGTCAAATCGAAGCTGCTCGTCGTGCAATGACTCGTTACATGAAACGTGGCGGTAAAGTATGGATTAAAATTTTCCCTTCTAAACCTTACACTGCAAAACCTCTAGAAGTACGTATGGGTTCCGGTAAAGGGGCACCAGAAGGCTGGGTAGCAGTAGTAAAACCTGGGAAAATTATGTTCGAAATCGCGGGTGTATCTGAAGAGGTAGCACGCGAAGCATTACGTCTTGCAGCTCACAAGTTACCTGTGAAATGTAAATTCGTAAAACGTGAAGAAAATGGTGGTGAATCTAATGAAAACTAATGATATTCGTGAATTAACCACTGCCGAAATCGAAACAAAAGTTAAAGCTTTAAAGGAAGAATTGTTCAATCTTCGCTTCCAACTTGCTACAGGACAATTAGAGAATCCAACTCGCATTCGTGAAGTGCGTAAAGCAATTGCTCGTATGAAAACTGTAGTTCGTGAAAGAGAGATCGGAATTAATCGATAAATTGAGGGGAGGTTTGCATAGTGAGCGAACGTAACCAACGCAAAGTTTATACTGGTCGTGTTGTGTCTGACAAAATGGACAAAACGATTACAGTTTTAGTTGAAACTTACAAAACTCATTCCTTGTACGGAAAGCGTGTTAAGTATTCTAAGAAGTACAAAGCCCATGATGAGCAAAACCAAGCGAAACTTGGCGATATCGTTAAAATCATGGAAACTCGCCCGCTTTCTGCTACTAAGCGTTTCCGTTTAGTTGAAATCGTTGAAGAAGCGGTTATTATCTAAATAGATGAATCGGAATTTTTAGTCCGAAGGGAGGTTTCATAAGATGATCCAACAAGAATCTCGTTTGAAAGTTGCTGACAACTCTGGTGCACGTGAACTTTTAACAATTAAAGTATTAGGCGGCTCTGGTCGTAAATATGCTAACATCGGTGATATTATCGTTGCTACGGTAAAACAAGCAACACCAGGTGGCGTTGTTAAAAAAGGTGACGTTGTTAAAGCAGTAGTAGTACGTACGAAGAGCGGAGCTCGTCGTCCGGACGGTTCTTACATCAAATTTGATGAAAACGCAGCGGTTATCATTAAAGACGATAAGAGCCCACGTGGTACTCGTATCTTCGGACCAGTAGCTCGTGAATTACGTGATAGCAACTTCATGAAGATCGTTTCTTTAGCTCCAGAAGTTCTATAATTTAAGGTATTGCCTTGCTAAGGAGGTGCAGAATTAAGATGCATGTAAAAAAAGGTGATAAAGTACAGGTAATCACTGGTAAAGACAAAGGAAAACAAGGCGTTATCCTTGTGGCTTTCCCAAAGCAAAACCGTGTTATCGTTGAGGGTGTTAACATCGTTAAAAAACACTCTAAGCCATCTCAATTAAATCCACAAGGTGGAATTATTACTAAAGAAGCACCTATTCACGTTTCTAACGTTATGGTTTTAGATCCTAAAACAGGTGAACCTACTCGCGTAGGCTTCAAAGTAGAAGATGGTAAAAAAGTTCGTATTGCAAAAAAATCTGGTGAATTATTAGATAAATAATTTTCTTAAGAAAGGAGGTCACTTCATTGAATCGCCTTAAAGAGAAGTTCCAAAAGGAAATTACTCCTGCTCTAGTGAGCAAGTTTAACTATAAATCTGTGATGGAAGTACCGAAAATCGAAAAGATCGTAATCAACACTGGTGTTGGTGACGCGGTATCTAACTCAAAAGCTTTAGACAATGCAGTAGAAGAATTAACACAAATCGCAGGTCAAAAGCCTGTTGTAACTCGTGCTAAAAAATCAATCGCTGGTTTCCGTCTTCGTGAAGGTATGCCAATCGGTGCGAAAGTAACTTTACGCGGCGAGCAAATGTATGAGTTCTTCGATAAATTAGTATCAGTTTCTTTACCACGTGTACGTGATTTCCGTGGTGTTTCTAAGAAATCATTCGATGGTCGTGGGAACTACACATTAGGTGTTAAAGAGCAACTTATCTTCCCTGAGATCGATTATGATAAAGTAAGCAAAGTCCGCGGTATGGACATCGTAATCGTTACTACAGCGAAAACTGATGAAGAAGCTCGTGAACTTTTAACACAATTCGGTATGCCATTCCAAAAATAATGGAAGCCAACGCTAAGTAGAGGAGGCGAAAACGTGGCTAAAAAATCTATGATAGCGAAACAAAAGCGTACTCCTAAGTTTAAAGTACAAGAGTATACACGTTGCGAACGCTGCGGTCGTCCGCATTCTGTATACCGCAAATTTAAGCTTTGCCGTATTTGTTTCCGTGAACTTGCATATAAAGGTCAAATTCCTGGTGTTAAAAAAGCTAGTTGGTAAAACCCACAAATGGGAAGGAGGTAAAACACATGGTGATGACAGATCCAATTGCAGACATGCTTACTCGCATCCGTAATGCGAACATGGTACGTCATGAGAAATTAGAGGTTCCTGCTTCTAAAATCAAAAAAGAGATCGCTGAACTTTTAAAACGTGAAGGTTTCATTCGTGATGTAGAATACATCGAGGATAACAAACAAGGTATCCTTCGTATTTTCCTGAAATATGGTGCAAACAATGAACGTGTAATCACTGGATTAAAACGTATCAGTAAACCTGGCTTACGCGTTTACGCTAAAGCTGATGAAGTACCACGTGTACTTAACGGATTAGGTATCGCTCTTGTTTCTACATCTAAGGGAGTAATGACAGACAAAGACGCTCGTCAATTACAAACTGGTGGAGAAGTAGTAGCATACGTTTGGTAATATATATTTAAAACGAACGGAGGTGTGACCACATGTCTCGTATTGGTAAAAAGATTCTTGAAATCCCTGCAGGTGTTACTATCACAGTTGCAGAAGACAATACTGTAACAGTAAAAGGCCCTAAAGGTGAATTAACTCGTACTTTCAATGCTGATATGCTTATCAAAATTGAAGAGAATACATTAACAGTTGAACGTCCATCTGAACAGAAGGACCACCGTGCATTACACGGTACAACTCGTGCTTTAATCGGAAACATGGTTGAAGGTGTAACTGCAGGTTTCGCACGCGGACTTGAATTAGTCGGTGTAGGTTACCGTGCTCAAAAACAAGGTGATAAACTTGTATTAAGCGTAGGTTATTCTCATCCAGTAGAAATGACTCCGGAAGCAGGTATTGAAGTTGAAGTACCTGCACCAACTAAAATCGTAATCAAAGGTATCGACAAGCAACGTGTTGGCGAATTTGCTGCTAACATCCGTGCTGTACGTGCTCCTGAGCCATATAAAGGTAAAGGTATTCGTTACGAAGGCGAAGTTGTTCGTCGTAAAGAAGGTAAAACTGCTAAGTAAACCCGTTAGGTGAGAGAAAGGAGTGACAAGAAAATGATCACTAAAGCTGATAAAAATGCGACTCGTAAGAAAAGACATGCACGTGTACGTGCTAAACTTACTGGTACTGCAGAGCGTCCACGTTTAAACGTGTTCCGTTCTAACCAACATATTTACGCTCAAGTTATTGATGATGTGAATGGTGTAACGTTAGTAAGTGCATCTACTCTTGATAAAGACCTTGCTCTTAACGGTACTAGCAATACTGAAGCTGCTACGAAAGTAGGAGAATCAGTTGCTAAGCGTGCTGTAGAGAAAGGCGTTAAAGAAGTAGTATTCGATCGCGGTGGTTACTTATACCATGGCCGTGTTAAAGCTCTAGCTGAAGCTGCTCGTGAGGCTGGATTACAATTTTAATGGTCAAAGGAGGGAAAATTGATGCATCGCATTGACCCAAGTAAATTAGAACTTGAAGAACGTGTAGTTACGATAAATCGTGTCGCGAAAGTTGTTAAGGGTGGTCGTCGTTTCCGCTTTGCTGCACTAGTTGTAGTTGGCGATAAAAACGGTCATGTTGGATTCGGTACTGGTAAAGCACAAGAGGTACCAGACGCAATCCGCAAAGCTATCGAAGACGCTAAGAAAAACTTAATCGCTGTACCATTAGTTGGTACAACAATTCCACACACAATCAACGGTCACTTTGGAGCTGGTGAAGTATTCTTAAAACCTGCTGCTGAAGGTACTGGTGTTATTGCTGGTGGACCTGTTCGTGCGGTACTTGAATTAGCTGGTGTACAAGATATTCTTTCGAAATCTCTTGGTTCTAACACACCAATCAACATGATTCGCGCTACTGTGAACGGATTAAGCGAACTTAAGCGCGCTGAAGATGTTGCAAAATTACGCGGTAAATCTGTAGAAGAGCTACTAGGTTAAGGAGGGAAAACAAATGGCGAAAAAGTTAGAAATTACCCTCACTCGTAGTGTAATTGGTCGTCCACAAGATCAACGTGCGACGGTAGAAGCTTTAGGTCTTAAAAAGTTGAATTCAACTGTAGTTAAGGAAGAAACTCCTGCTATTCTTGGTATGATCAACAAAGTTTCTCACCTTATAACTGTAAAAGAAGCTTAAGGATAACTCATTAATATAAGGAGGTGCCTGGGAATGAAACTTCATGAATTAAAACCTGCAGAAGGTTCTCGTAAAGTACGTAACCGTGTCGGTCGTGGTATCGGTTCTGGTAACGGTAAAACTGCTGGTAAAGGTCATAAAGGACAAAACGCACGTTCTGGTGGCGGTGTTCGTCTTGGCTTCGAAGGTGGTCAAACTCCATTATTCCGTCGTTTACCAAAACGCGGCTTCACAAACATTAACCGTAAAGAGTTTGCTATTGTAAACTTAACAACGTTAAATCGTTTTGAAGATGGTACAGAAGTAACACCTGAATTATTGCTGGAAACTGGCGTTATCAGCAAGTTAAACGACGGTGTTAAAATTCTTGCAAGCGGCGCAGTAGAGAAAAAACTAACTGTTAAAGCGCACAAGTTCTCTTCAAGTGCTAAAGAAGCAATTGAAGCAGCTGGCGGATCAGTTGAGGTGATCTAATGTTTCGTACAATCTCCAACTTTATGCGCGTTGCTGAGATAAGACGTAAAATATTATTCACTTTAGCGATGTTAATCGTATTCAGGATTGGCACGTTTATCCCAGTGCCATTTACAAATGGAGACGTACTGAAAGCACAAGATCAATTAAATGCCTTAGGTATTCTAAATACATTTGGCGGTGGCGCCTTGAAAAACTTCTCCATCTTCGCGATGGGAATCATGCCGTATATTACAGCATCCATCATCGTGCAATTATTGCAGATGGATGTTGTTCCTAAATTTTCGGAATGGTCGAAGCAAGGTGAAATGGGCCGTCGTAAACTAACGCAATTTACGCGTTACTTTACAATTGTTCTTGCGTTTATTCAGGGGTTTGGTATGTCAATCGGTTTTAACGGTATGGTAGGTGGGCAATTAATTTTGAATCCTGGTTGGAGCACTTATTTATACATTGCTACGGTACTGACTGCTGGTACTGCATTTTTAATGTGGTTAGGCGAACAGATTACATCTAAAGGTGTAGGTAATGGTATTTCCATCCTTATCTTTGGAGGTATTGCCGCAGCGATCCCAAGTGTTATATCTCAAGTGTATCAACAACAGTTTCAAAATATCGGAGATCAATTGTTCATGAGTATCGTTAAAGTTGCATTGATCTTACTAGCTGTGCTAGCGGTTATTGTTGGTGTTATTTTCATTCAACAGGCTGTTAGAAAGATCCCAATTCAATATGCGAAGCGTGTAACAGGAGGGAATGGGAATCATGCTGGAGCACAAAACACACATTTACCGCTTAAGGTAAATAGTGCGGGTGTTATTCCAGTCATTTTTGCTGTTTCATTCTTAATTACGCCTCCAACTATTGCACAGTTCTTCCCGAATCATGATGTATCGCAGTGGATCATTGCAAACTTTAACTATTCTCACCCAGTGGGAATGATCATATATGTTGCGCTCATTGTAGCCTTCACATATTTCTATGCGTTTGTTCAGGTTAATCCAGAGCAAATGTCAGAGAATCTAAACAAACAAGGTGGATATGTTCCAGGTATTCGTCCGGGTAAGAATACGGAACAATATCTAACAAAAATCTTGTATCGTTTGACCTTTGTAGGATCAATTTTCCTAGCAGCGATTGCAATCTTACCAGTTATCTTTACGAAACTGGGAAATCTTCCTCCATCTGCACAGATTGGTGGAACGAGTATGTTAATCGTTGTCGGCGTTGCTTTAGAAACAATGAAGCAGCTAGAAAGCCAACTGGTAAAACGCCATTACAAAGGGTTTATCAAGCAGTGAGTAAGTGGGAAGAATTGTCTTCCCTACATGCTCATGTACTCTGAGGGGGAACAAGGATGAACTTAATTTTAATGGGGCTTCCTGGTGCTGGTAAAGGTACACAAGCCGAACAGATTGTTGCCAAGTATAACATCCCTCACATTTCAACAGGAGATATGTTCCGTGCAGCTATGAAGGCTGAAACTGAAATGGGTTTACAAGCAAAATCTTTTATTGATAAAGGTGCACTTGTTCCAGATGAAGTTACAATCGGAATCGTTCGTGAACGTTTAAGTCAAGAAGACTGCGTAAGAGGTTTCTTACTAGACGGTTTCCCACGAACTGTTGCACAAGCATCAGCTCTTGAAGAGATTATGAAAGATCTTGGCAAAAAAATCGACTATGTTTTAAACATTAATGTGGATTCAGGGTTGTTATTAAAACGCCTTACAGGCCGTCGCATTTGTAAAGAGTGCGGTGCGACTTACCACTTAGAATTCAATGCGCCAGCAAAAGCTGACGTGTGTGATAAATGTGGTGGCGAATTATATCAACGCTCTGATGACAATGAAGAAACTGTAGCAAATCGTTTAGATGTAAATATTAAGCAAACAAAACCTTTGCTTGATTTCTACGAGGAGCTTGGTTACCTACAAAGCATTAATGGTGAGCAAGATATCAATAAAGTATTTGCTGATATCGATGTTCTCATCGGAGGCTTAGCGTAATGATAATCTGCAAAACTCCTCGCGAGATAGAAATCATGCGAGAAGCTGGCAGGATCGTTGCTTTAACTCATCAAGAGTTAAAACAGCACATTACTCCAGGAATTACAACGAAAGAGCTCGATCAAATAGCGGAAAAGACGATTCAAAAATATGGTGCTACGCCATCTTTTAAAGGATACAACGGATTTCCGGGGAGCATTTGTGCTTCTGTAAATGAAGAGCTTGTACACGGAATTCCAGGGAAGCGCAAGCTCAAAGAGGGCGATATCATCAGTATCGATATTGGTGCGAAATACAATGGGTACCATGGCGATTCTGCATGGACGTATCCAGTTGGAAGCATTTCTGAATCTGTTCAAAAGCTACTTGATGTCACAGAAAAATCGTTGTATCTTGGTCTAGAACAAGTAAAACCAGGCGAAAGATTATCAAATATCTCACATGCGGTTCAAACCCATGCTGAAGAGAATGGGTTCTCGATCGTTAGGGAGTATGTTGGTCACGGAATCGGGCAAGACTTACATGAGGACCCTCAAATCCCGCACTATGGTCCACCAAATAGAGGCCCTAGATTAAAGCCGGGAATGGTCATCTGTGTTGAGCCGATGGTGAATCAAGGAAGACGATATGTAAAAACACTATCTGATGACTGGACAGTGGTAACGGTAGATGGTAAATGGTGTGCCCATTTTGAGCACACGATTGCTCTTACAGAAGCAGGATACGAAATCCTTACCACTTTATAAGTAGCTGGCTCTCCGGGATTTCAGAGCAGTGTAAAATGTTACTGATTTGAAGAAGGGAGAACTATTGAATGGCTAAAGATGATGTAATTGAAGTCGAAGGTACCGTTCTTGAAACGTTGCCAAATGCTATGTTCAAAGTAGAATTAGAGAATGGGCATGTCGTATTGGCTCACGTTTCTGGTAAAATCCGTATGAATTTCATTCGTATTTTACCAGGAGACAAAGTTACGGTAGAATTATCTCCGTACGATTTAAATCGTGGTCGTATTACGTACCGTTTTAAATAATATAGCACTCCGTAATCTTTAAGGAGGTTCGAGACATGAAAGTAAGACCGTCAGTTAAACCAATCTGCGAAAAATGTAAAGTTATTCGTAGACGTGGAAAAGTAATGGTTATTTGTGAAAACCCTAAACATAAACAAAAACAAGGTTAATCAGAAGGAGGTGCATTCAGAATGGCACGTATCGCAGGTGTAGATATTCCTCGAGACAAACGCGTTGTTATTTCTTTAACTTACGTATTCGGCATTGGTCGCACAACTGCTGAAAAAATTCTTACTGAAGCTGGTATTTCTTCAGAAACACGAGTTCGTGATTTAACGGAAGACGAACTAGGACGTATCCGTGATATCATCGATCGTATTAAAGTTGAGGGAGACCTTCGTCGTGAAGTATCTCTTAACATTAAACGTCTAATGGAGATCGGTTCTTACCGTGGTCTTCGTCACCGTCGTGGTTTACCAGTTCGTGGTCAAAACTCTAAAAACAATGCTCGTACACGTAAAGGTCCACGTCGTACAGTAGCAAATAAAAAGAAATAATAAGTAAAGGAGGTTGAACTAACAATGGCACGTAAAACAAACACTCGTAAAAAACGTGTGAAAAAGAATATTGAAGCTGGTATAGCTCATATTCGTTCTACTTTCAACAACACAATCGTAACACTTACAGATACTCATGGTAACGCACTTTCTTGGTCTAGTGCTGGTGCACTTGGTTTCCGTGGATCTCGTAAGTCTACTCCATTCGCTGCGCAAATGGCTGCTGAAGCTGCTGCTAAAGTTGCAATGGAACACGGTTTAAAAACTTTAGAGGTTACTGTTAAAGGTCCTGGTGCTGGTCGTGAAGCTGCAATTCGTGCTCTTCAAGCTGCAGGTCTAGAAGTAACAGCAATTAGAGATGTTACTCCAGTTCCTCATAATGGATGTCGTCCACCAAAACGTCGTCGTGTGTAATTTTTCTGTATAGAATTTTCCCTTTTGTCTATAATGGATATGATGCATTATCGAGAAATTTCGTACAGAAACATCGCTTGTTGTGCACAATCGGGAACTGCCTAAGGGGGACTTTCGGTTAGACAGGGGGTATCCCTTTGTTTAACCGGGGTTTCGACGTTTTGAAGGAGGGTTTAGTTAATGATTGAAATCGAAAAGCCGAAAATCGAAACGGTTGAACTTAACGAAGATGCTAAATATGGTAAATTCGTAATTGAACCGCTTGAGCGTGGATATGGTACTACTTTGGGTAACTCCTTACGTCGTATTCTTTTATCCTCACTCCCTGGTGCCGCTGTTACTGCTATCCAAATCGATGGCGTATTACATGAATTTTCAACAGTTGAGGGCGTAGTAGAAGACGTTACGACGATCATCTTAAACTTGAAAAAGTTAGCTCTTAAAATCTACTCTGAAGAAGAGAAGACGTTGGAAATTGATGTGCAGGGCGAAGGTATTGTCACAGCTGCTGATATTACTCACGATAGTGATGTAGAAATCTTAAATCCAGATTTACACATTGCAACGTTAGCAAAAAATGCGCATTTCCGCATGCGTTTAACTGCAAAGCGTGGCCGTGGGTATACGCCAGCTGATGCAAATAAAAGCGAAGATCAACCAATAGGAGTAATTCCTATTGATTCTATTTATACTCCAGTATCACGTGTGACTTACCAAGTGGAAAAGACACGTGTCGGACAAGTGGCTAATTATGATAAGCTTACGCTTGATGTATGGACGGATGGAAGCATCGGGCCAAAAGAAGCTATCTCTTTAGGTGCCAAAATCTTAACTGAGCATTTAAATATCTTTGTTGGTTTAACTGATGAAGCACAAAATGCTGAGATTATGGTCGAGAAGGAAGAAGATCAAAAAGAGAAAGTTCTTGAGATGACTATCGAGGAACTAGATCTTTCTGTTCGTTCTTATAATTGCCTTAAACGTGCAGGAATTAATACTGTACAAGAGCTTGCGAACAAAACAGAAGAAGATATGATGAAAGTTCGTAACTTAGGACGTAAATCCTTAGAAGAAGTTAAACATAAACTTGAGGAATTAGGTTTAGGTTTACGTAAAGACGACTGAGGATTTAAACCCATCAACAAAGGAGGGAACTACGAATGGCATACAGAAAATTAGGCCGTACAAGTGCGCAACGTAAAGCTATGTTACGTGATTTAGCTACTGATTTAATTATCAACGAGCGCATCCAAACGACAGAAACTCGTGCAAAAGAACTTCGTTCTGTAGTGGAAAAAATGATCACTTTAGGTAAACGCGGAGATCTTCACGCTCGTCGTCAAGCAGCAGCTTTCATTCGCAATGAAGTAGCTAACGCTGAGACTGGTCAAGATGCACTTCAAAAATTATTCGCTGATGTAGCTCCACGCTATGCTGAGCGCCAAGGCGGATACACTCGTATTGCAAAAATTGGTCCACGTCGCGGAGACGCAGCACCAATGGTAATTATCGAGTTAGTATAATGATAATTAAAAGGGCAGGACAGTTCTTTTCAAGAAACTGGTCATGGCCCTTTTTTTTAAATATAAAAATAGGCTAACTTGGCGAAGGAAAGGGTGCCTTGTATTGAAAAAAGAGAAACTTCGGACAGAAAATATATCATTTCAATATCCTGGGGCAGCCACTTATGCATTAAAAGATGTTTCATTTTCTTTGTATGAGGGAGAATGGGTATCTATTATTGGACAAAACGGTTCAGGGAAGTCTACACTTGCAAAATTATTGAATGGTTTGTTTTTGCCGGAAGCAGGGACTATTACAGTAAATGATACAATGGTTTTATCAGAGGAAACGGTATGGGATGTTCGAAAACAAATTGGGATGGTATTTCAAAATCCAGACAATCAATTTGTTGGTACGACAGTGCAAGACGATGTTGTTTTTGGCCTAGAGAATATCGGAATGCCAAGAGAGCAAATGGTAGAAAGATTAGATCAGGCCCTCAAACTTGTCCGTATGGAAGATTTTCTTAATGATGAACCTCATTCGTTATCTGGTGGGCAAAAGCAGCGAGTGGCAATAGCAGGCGTTTTAGCACTTCAGCCATCTATCTTGATATTAGATGAAGCAACGTCAATGCTAGATCCTCAAGGAAGACGTGAAGTAGTAGAAACGGTTAGACAACTTGTTAATCAAAAAGGTATTACCGTGTTATCAATTACGCACGATTTAGAAGAAGCAGCACAATCAGACCGT
Source organism: Bacillus sp. HY001 (assembly GCF_007558965.1). Lineage (NCBI taxonomy): Bacteria > Bacillati > Bacillota > Bacilli > Caryophanales > Bacillaceae > Bacillus > Bacillus sp. HY001. The sequence goes on from NZ_VLTE01000068.1 coordinate 49,278, forward strand.
GTTATTATTTTAAATAAGGGAGAAATATTAGAGGAAGGGACTCCAGAGCAAATTTTCAAATCCTCTCATATGCTCCAGGAAATTGGATTAGATGTACCATTTTCAGTGAAAATAGCAGAATTATTAAAAAGAAATGAAATTCTCTTGCAAAATACGCATCTTACAATGGAAAGCTTGGTGAACGAACTTTGGAGATTACATTCCAAAAAGTAGAACATCGTTATCAATATAAAACTCCATTTGAAAGACGCGCACTTTATGATGTAGACGTGTCGTTTCCAAGTGGGGGCTATTATGCCATTATCGGTCATACTGGTTCAGGTAAGTCGACGATGATTCAACATTTAAATGGTTTATTGCAGCCGACAAATGGCACAGTTCAAATTGGTGAACATTTCATTTCGGCAGGAAAGAAAGAAAAAAAGCTAAAGCCACTACGTAAAAAGGTAGGGGTTGTCTTTCAATTCCCAGAACATCAGTTGTTTGAAGAGACTGTGGAGAAAGATATTTGTTTCGGCCCTACTAATTTTGGGGTATCTGTAGAAGAAGCGAAGCAAAAGGCAAGAGAGGCAATTGAACTTGTAGGGTTAGAACCAGAACTGTTAACACGTTCACCGTTTGAGCTAAGTGGTGGACAGATGAGGCGTGTTGCGATAGCGGGCGTATTGGCGATGGAACCCGAAGTGCTTGTATTAGATGAACCTACAGCAGGACTAGATCCAAAAGGGCAGAATGAACTTATGGAGATGTTTTATAAGCTACATAAGGAAAAAGGTCTTACAGTTATCCTAGTAACACATAATATGGAGGATGCTGCTAAGTATGCCGAGCAGATTGTAGTCATGCATAAAGGAACGGTCTTTTTGCAAGGAAGTGCAGAGGAAGTATTTTCACATGCTGATGAGCTAGAGAAAATTGGCGTGGATCTTCCTATGTCTTTAAAGTATAAACGTGCAATTGAAGAGAAGTTTGGCATTTCAATCCCAAAGGCTACCTTATCTTTAGAGGATCTTACTCATGAAGTTGTGCAGGTGTTACGAAAAGGTGGTCATGAATCATGCAGCAGTTGATTATTGGAAGGTATATTCCAGGGGATTCTCTTATTCATCAACTTGATCCACGTACGAAGCTGCTGATTGTCTTTTTATATGTATTTGTTGTTTTCTTAGCAAATAATGCGATTTCATATGGATTTTTATTTTTATATGCACTCATTGCTTTATTTTTTGCAAAAGTGCCGATTCGTTATGTACTTTCGGGCTTAAAACCAATTCTATGGATTTTTCTTTTTACATTTTTCCTGCATATTTTTACAAATAAAGAAGGGGAAGTACTATTCCAGCTTGGTTGGTTTTCAATACATGAAAAAGGATTAGAGCAAGGAATATACATTTCTATACGATTCTTCGTTATTATTTTAATGACGACATTATTAACGTTAACGACGACACCTATTGAGATTACAGATGGTTTGGAGACGTTATTAAAGCCGTTGAAGCGTATAAAAGTTCCTGTTCATGAAATCGCATTAATGATGTCAATTTCTCTTCGTTTTATTCCGACATTAATGGATGAAACGAGTAAAATAATGAAAGCACAATCGTCACGTGGTATTGATTTCGCAGGAGGACCGATAAAAGATAGGATGAAAGCTATTATCTCACTACTGGTTCCTCTATTTATCAGTGCTTTTAAGCGTGCTGAGGACTTAGCAATTGCTATGGAGGCTCGTGGATATCAAAGTGGCGAAGGACGTACTAAATTTAGGCAACTACGCTGGAAAACAAGCGATACAGTAACGATTATAAGCTTACTTTGCTTAGCTTGTATTTTGGCATGGGTGCGATCGTAATGGAGAATGGAGAAATGGATAGAATAAAATGTACGGTTGCATATGATGGCATGCATTTTTGTGGTTATCAAATTCAGCCGCAGCATCGTACTGTTCAACAAGAGATTGAAAAAGCTTTGCAGAAATTGCATAAAGGAGAACTTGTTCGTGTTCAGGCATCGGGCAGAACGGATTCTACCGTTCACGCCAAAGGACAAGTCATACACTTTGATACACCTTTGTCTCTTGAAGAGTGGCAATGGAGTAATGCATTAAACACAATGTTGCCAGATGATATTGTTATCAGACAGGTAGAGAAAAAAACAGAAGAATTTCATGCGCGTTACGGTGTTGAGAGAAAAGAATATCGTTATCGTGTGTTATTATCAAAGACTGCGGATGTATTCCGTAGAAATTACGTATATCAATATCCATATCCGCTCGAAATAAACTCTATAAGAAAAGCGATTCCTTATTTTATTGGAACGCATGACTTCACTTCTTTTTGTTCGGCAAAAACTGACAAAAAAGATAAAGTGAGAACAATTTATGAAATTGAGCTAATCGAGCAAGACGATGAATTAATTTTTCGTTTTGTAGGTAATGGATTTTTATATAATATGGTCAGAATTATTGTTGGTACGTTACTGAACGTAGGGCAAGGAAAGCTTGATCCAGATAGCATTCCAGAGATTCTAGCGAAACAAAATCGTCAGTTTGCTGGAAAGATGGCTCCTGGTCATGGGCTTTACTTATGGCAGGTAAACTATAACAACTAATCCTGGTGTAACATTTGCTTGACATTAGAAACTCAAAAGTATATCATAACATATGGTATTGTTTCTAAAACCACGATTAGCCCCGGAAGGAAATCGTGTTTAAGATAAACAATAGATTTTTTCTATGGAAAAGATAACGAGGAGGGAAACACATGCGTACGACTTTTATGGCAAAAGCTAACGAAGTTGAGCGTAAATGGTATGTGGTTGATGCTGAAGGTCAAACTTTAGGTCGCCTATCTACAGAAGTAGCATCTATTTTACGCGGTAAAAACAAACCTACATTTACACCACACGTTGACACGGGTGATCATGTAATTATTATTAACGCTGAGAAAATTCATTTAACAGGTAATAAATTAAACGATAAAATTTACTACCGTCACACTAACCACCCAGGTGGACTTAAACAAAGAACAGCTCTAGAAATGCGTACAAACTACCCTGTACAAATGTTAGAGCTTGCAATTAAAGGCATGCTTCCAAAAGGACGCTTAGGCCGTCAAGTTTCTAAGAAACTAAACGTGTATGCTGGAGCAGAGCATCCACACCAAGCACAAAAACCAGAAGTTTACGAACTTCGCGGATAATTAATTAAAGGAGGGCTTACTTTGGCACAGGTTCAATACTATGGCACTGGACGTCGTAAGAGTTCAGTAGCGCGCGTACGCCTAGTTCCAGGCGAAGGACGCGTTATCATTAACGGTCGTGATTTTGAAAACTATATCCCATTTGCTGCATTACGTGAAGTAGTGAAACAACCTCTAGTTGCAACAGAAACTTTAGGTAACTACGATGTACTTGTAAACGTAAATGGTGGTGGATACACTGGTCAAGCTGGTGCTATTCGTCACGGTATTTCTCGCGCTTTATTAAAAGCTGATCCAGAATACCGTCTAACACTAAAACGTGCAGGTCTATTAACTCGTGACGCACGTATGAAAGAGCGTAAAAAATACGGTCTTAAAGGCGCACGTCGTGCACCTCAGTTCTCAAAACGTTAATTTTTGCGAACTACAAACCCCAACCATTTTGGTTGGGGTTTTTTATGTTTCATTCCTCTTTTGGAATTTTTGTAGTTTGGAATATTTTAGTGCTATCCTCTCGCGTATGCTTCTTCTTTAGAAGTTTAGACTAATACGTATTAGGGAGGTTTATAAGTACTATGAATGTCATTGTCAGCTTACAAGAAAAACAAAAAGAAAAGCAGCTGAAATATGAACGGAAGATGCTGCGAGAATTATCATTAAAAACATTACGTTCAAATATTAGAGATGCCTTTCAGATGCAGGAACTTCATCGTCAGTATGAAGATTACTGTATTGAATTAGGGATAGAATCGTATTTATTAGGAGCGAGATACAGTAAGTTTGGTTATTATGGTGAATCATTCTTTGATGTGAAATATAGAGCGTTAGAAGAAGAGCAACAATTAACGGAAACATTATTTCAATTTTTAACGAGCATGACTATGAGGGAAATTAAGTTACAAGATGAGGAATTACTTTTTGAATCTTGTCAGCAGTTTATTGGTTTATGGTGGCAGGAAGGATATGAAAAAGGTGAAAGAAGATATCGATTAAAGCTTCATTAAGACAAGCATAAACTTTCCTCTTGTCCCATATAAGTAATTAGAGGGACTAGCTGGAGGAGGAAAGGTATGAAGAGAATTCGAATTATCTCTTTTGCACTCGCTGCGGTTGTTTTGTTTTTTTTAGTCAAACAAGAATTTCAAATTACAAAATCGTGGCGAGCGTGGAATTTACCCTTATCAGGGAAAGTGATTGTATTAGATGCTGGGCATGGTGGGCCAGACGGAGGGGCTGTTGGTGGAAAAGATATTATAGAAAAAGATATTACGCTTGAGATTACAAAGAAGGTACAAGATTATTTACAGGAACAAGGTGCGCTAGTTATTTTAACACGTGAGGGAGATTATGATTTAGCTCAGAAAGATACAAAATCATATAGTAGACGTAAAGCAGAGGATTTAAAAAAGCGTGTAGAGATTATTAATAAACCTGATGTAGACTTTTTTGCGAGTATTCATTTAAATGCTTTAACTAGTAGTGGATCGAAAGGCGCACAAACGTTCTATTACCGTTCTTCGATTGAAAATGAACGTGCTGCGAAATTTATACAAGCTGAATTGAGGACGAGTTTAGAGAATACGAATCGTTCTGCTAAAACAATCTCTCATGTGTATTTATTAAAGTATGCGAAAACACCAGGTGCTTTAATTGAAGCTGGCTTTTTATCGAATGTAAACGAAAGGTATATGTTAAATTCGGAGAAATATCAGCAAAAGGTAGCGGCTGCAGTATATCGTGGTATATTACGCTATTTCACGGAAAAAGGAAATCCTCCAGAATAAGGAGGATTTTTTGAGTTTCTCTCGTTAACGAAGTTTTCCGAAAATATGTTATACTGGAAATGTAAACGCATTTATTTAAAAAATAAAGAGAGATAAATTTAATTAACATTACGTTATTTTTCATACAGGGGGCTGGGCTAATCATGGTAACGAAAGAGCAAGTAGTGGAAACGTTAGAAGGGGTTGTAGATCCATTTTTACATAAAACGTTAAAAGAAACAGGGGCAATTAAAGAGGTAACAGTTAAGCCTGAGAAGGAACATGTAAGTGTTAAAATTGCAATCGTAAAAACCGGTACAGCGGAACAAATGCAATTGCAATCTGGAATTGTAAAGTTAGTAAAAGAATTAGGAGCGGCAACAGTAGGGCTTCGCTTTGCAGAATTTACAGAAGAGGAATTAGCTCAGTTTGCACCAGAACAAGAAGAAGAGCAAACTGAATCTTTATTGTCACCAAATTCAAAAACAACATTTTTAGCAGTTGCGAGTGGAAAAGGTGGGGTAGGGAAATCAACAGTTTCTGTTAACCTTGCTATTGCTCTAGCTCGTCTAGGGAAAAAGGTTGGTATCATTGATGCCGATATTTATGGTTTTAGTGTACCGGATATGATGGGGATAGAAAAACGTCCTGTTGTAAGAGGGGATAAAATTATTCCAGTGGAGCGTCTAGGTGTAAAGGTAATCTCAATGGGATTCTTTGTAGAAGATAATGCACCGGTTATTTGGAGAGGGCCTATGCTTGGGAAAATGTTAAATCACTTCTTCACAGAAGTAGAATGGGGCGATTTAGACTATTTAGTTTTAGATTTACCACCGGGTACAGGTGATGTTGCGCTAGACTTACATTCGATGTTGCCGGCTTGTAAAGAGATTATTGTAACAACGCCACATCCAACAGCGGCATTTGTAGCAGCGCGTGCTGGAGCCATGGCTTTACGTACAGAACATAGTATTCTTGGTGTTGTTGAAAATATGGCGTATTTTGAAAGTAAAACAACTGGTGAAAAAGAATATGTGTTCGGAAGAGGTGGAGGAGATAAATTAGCTACAGAACTTCAAACAGAAGTACTTGGCCGAATCCCACTTCAACAACCTGATTGGAATAAAGAAGACTTTGCGCCGTCAGTATATGAAGATACACATACGACAGGTCTTATTTATCGCACGATAGCTGAGACAGTAATTGATAAAATAGCTGTCGCGCAAAAATAAAATAATAATGAGTGGACGATACATATATTGTCCACTCATTATTATCGTTATCATTTTACTGCTGTTCCTTTTTACCGTCTTGGGAACCACCTTCACCGCCTGCTTCTTTTTTATCAGATCCACTTTTTTCAGCCTTTTGTACACCTTTACTAATAATATCAATCATCTTAGCTTGGAAGAGTGGGCTTTCAGCAGTTTCGGTTAGTACTTGTTGTAAATATTGACGGTATTCTTTGCTCTTCATCGTTTGTAACATCATTTTTTCTACTTCAGGGTTTTTCATAATTTCTATAACGCCTGCTTGGTATTCAGGGTCTTTTAGTAATGTTTTCATTAAGGTTGTTTGTTCTTTCCCCATACTTTTAGCGAATTTCGATGAGAACTCAGGGTCTTTAAAGAGCTTTTCCCAGAATTGTTGCCCTTTGTCTGATACCATCGCATCTTCAATCGTTTTCTTTACTACTGTTTCATCTAGTATGAGTGCTTGTTTCATTTTTTCATCAGTTAACACATCTTGAATGGCTTTTTTACCTTGATCGGTTTTTAAAATATCAACAATCATTTTCTTCGTTTGATCGTAATCAAGTTCGGACTTTGCTTCTTTTCCTTGTGCACATGCTACAAGTGCGAGGAATAGAAAAGAAGAAGTCAAAACGAGCAGCATCCGTTTCATAAGTTGGAACTCCTTTCAGCACAGTTCTCTCTTTTTAATATAAATATCTTTAGGGAATTTATACATGAACATGGCTAGCTTTTTGAAATTGTCATTGATACAATTTGATTAGAAATATAAGGATAATGGGGGATGTGTTGTGAATAGCCGCAAGTGGGTACGACTATTTTTTACGACGTTGTTTCTTGGTGGGATTAGCACGGTCATACTTGGGTTTGTTTTAGAGTGGGACAAGTACGCTAAATTTTTTCAAAATTTCGACGGAAAGGAAATTCTAGCAGTTTCCTTTTGGTTGATGGGTGTAGGATTTATTTTTAGTGTTATAAGTCAAATGGGATTCTTTGCTTATTTAACAATCCATCGTTTTGGGTTAGGTATGTTCCGTTCATCTTCTTTATGGAATGCAGTCCAGCTCTTCTTTATTGCATTTGTTTTGTTTGATTTCGTGTATTTAAGATCTGTATTGATTGCAAATGGGGAAGCTTCATTAGGGAATAACATACTTGTTGCTGGTGTGTTATTTATGTTCGGGGCCATTGTTGCTTACATAAAAAGTAAGGAAACAAATAAAAAGGCATTTGTGCCCGCTTTGTTCTTTATGGTTGTTGTAACAATTCTTGAATGGGTACCAGCTCTTCGAATTAATGATACAGACTGGTTATATTTAATGGTGATACCACTTTTATTATGTAATGCATATCAGTTACTTATATTACATCGTTTAATTGGAAAGAGGAGTAAGTCGGCCTAATATAAGAGAGTTTGTACGAATGAAAAAAGCTCTATTACCTGAATGAAAGGTAGTAGAGCTTTTTATGTGGGAAGGCAAAATGGAAAAGAATTACTGTACATCTTTACTTTTCGTACTTGTGTTGGAAATAAGTTGTGATACGGATATTTGCTCATATCCGTCACTCTTTAATTTTTGTAGAAGCAGTGGTAAAGCTTTGTTTGTTTGAAGGGCAGAATCGGATGCGTGTAATAAGACGATATCTCCACCTTTTAAATTAGTAGAGACGGTGGAAACGATATTGTTTACACCAGGGTTTTTCCAATCGTTTGAGTTATTACTCCAATGAACGATGGTGTATCCGAGTGATTCTGCTATTTTAAGTGTTGCTTTGTTAAAGTCTCCACTAGGTGGACGCAATAGCTTGACTTGTTTCACGCCGAGTTTTGTAAAAACATCTTGAGCTCGTAAAAGATCTCTTCGTATTTCATTTGTCTCTAGAGAAGTGTAGGACGTGTAATTATAGCCCATACTACCGATTTCATGTCCATCTTTTATGATGCGTTCAACAACATCAGGGTGTCTTTCTGCCCATGCAGCAGAAAGGAAGAAGGTTGCATTCTTAATGTCTCTTTCTTTAAGTGTATCAAGGATTGGAATTGCTTTTTTGTCTCCCCAACTAATATCAAATGTGAATGCAACTTGTTTTTTAGAGGTGTCGCCCTTGTAAATAACTTTAGGTCCTGTAGCAGTTGAAAAAGCAGATTCATGTGAATATGTTTTTAAAAAGAGAAGCCATGCTGTAAATAAGGAAAGTATCACTATTAAGCTAATGTGTTTAAAATTTCTTTTACTCGTAATAAAAAAGAAAAACATAATATTACGCCCCTTTGTCCAATCCTTTTCAGTTACATATATGCTTTAAATATTAAAAAGAGAACAAAGGATTAATATCGTAAGCAGTGGATATAATGAATGATAGGATTTTAATAAGTGAAAATGAGCGAAACGTTTATTGCTTTGTAGGAAATGATTGAGGTGATGATTTGCTTGGGTTTATGTTAACGAAAGAAGAGAAAAAAGAAATGGAATACATATTGAAGAGAGAGTTAGAAGAACTTTTATTTGATTTTGAAGATGAACGTATTCATGACGTTGTAAAAAAGGCGATGGAGGAAAGATATAAAATCATTTTTTGTTTGTTTCGAAGAGTCGCTAATGCAGAAGAATGTATGCGTTATGTAAGGAAAAGAACTTTTTATTAAAAGGTGTTGACGTTAATAGATATTATATGATAAATTAATAAACGTCGCTGATGCAGAAACGCAGAAGACGACAAAAAAGAAATTGAAAAACTTAGTTGACATCGAAAAACGAAGATGTTAACATAAGGAAGTCGCAAATGAGCGACCAAGTAGTTCTTTGAAAAC
>NZ_VLTE01000069.1:0-20126 GCF_007558965.1 Bacillus sp. HY001
TGGAATTTAAAAAAGATGACTCCTGTTGGATACAGAAATCATCTTCTTGATGTTGCCTAACTTTTTTCAAAATGTCCTTTACAAAGGGTACAGATTATTTTGTGTCCCTCTGTTTTTTTATTTTATTCACAAATAGTTCCAGTTGCTATACCAGTTGGAGCAACGCCTACTGGAACCGTATCAATAACCGTATTAGTAGCAGTATTAATAACAGAAACAGTATTGCTACCTTGGTTTGTAACGTAGGCGAGAGTTCCATTTGGTATGATGGTTACTTGATCTGGGGATAAAGCAACAGGAATTGTATCAATCACAGTATTTGTCGCCACGCTTATTACTGATACATTATTACTAACTTTATTTACAACGTAAATTCGAGTGCCATCCGGTGTAATATCTATACCAACCGGTTCAGTACCTACGTTAATTGTATTAATTACGGAATTAGTAGCAGTGTCAATAACAGAAACAGTATTGCTGTTTTGATTTGTTACATACGCACGAGTACCATCTAGTGTAAAGACGATTATCCTAGGACGAATGCCAACCGGAATGGTAGCGCTAACTGTATTTGTAGCAGTATTAATAACAGAAATATTGTTGCTTAATTCGTTTGCAACATACGCAAAGGTTCCATTTGGAGAAACAGTAATTCCTTGCGGAGCGTTGCCAACAGGAATTGTATCAATGACAGTGTTAGTAGCAGCATTAATAACAGAAACAGTATTATTACCGTGATTTCCAACATAAACAGTTGTGTTATTTGGAGTAACAGCTACACCGATTGGATTAGATCCAACAGGGATGGTAGCGACAACTATATTAGTGGCAGTATTAATAACAGAAACGGTATTAGAAAAAATATTAGTAACATAAGCGCGAGTTCCATTTGGTGAGACTGTTACTTCGAGTGGTGCATTATCTACAGTAATTGTAGCAACAACTGTATTTGTTCCGGTGTTGATTACAGATACTGTATCATCTGTGGGATCGTCTATGGCTCCTGCGTTTGTAACATAAACAAGGAAATTACATGCAGGTCCAGTCGGTCCGGTTGGCCCAGTCGGTCCCGTAGGTCCCGTTGGACACTCACAATCTCCAGTAGGTCCAGGTGGTCCTTCTGGTCCTTGAATACCTTGCACACCTTGAGGTCCAGTCGGCCCTTCAGGTCCTTCGAGACCTTGAAGTCCTTGCACACCTTGAGGTCCAGTCGGCCCTTCGAGTCCTCCCGGCCCTTGAAGTCCTTGCACACCTTGAGGTCCAGTCGGTCCTTCGGCTCCTTCTGGCCCTTGAATTCCTTGTACCCCCTGAGGTCCAGTAGGCCCTGGTGGTCCAGGAACTCCCATTCCAGTCCCAGAACCAGTCGGTCCTGGTGGCCCAGGCGGTCCTTGAATGCCTTGCACACCTTGAGGTCCAGTCGGTCCTTCCGGTCCCTCTGGTCCTTGAAGTCCTTCCACGCCTTGAGGTCCAGTTGGTCCTGCAAGCCCTTCCGGTCCTTGCATACCTTGCACACCTTGTGGCCCAGTATGTCCTTCCGGCCCTTCCGGCCCTTGAAGTCCTTGCACACCTTGTGGCCCGGTTGCTCCTTTAGGTCCTGGAAATCCTCTAGGCCCAGTAGGACCGGGTGTTCCGGTAATATTTAATAGAGAACTATTCAATATTCCTTGCAAAATTAAGTTGAATGTTTGTTGTAACAATGGGTCCGATATATTGGAACAACTAACGAGTGAAGATAAATTTTGGAATAGAAATTGGAATAACGCAGAGATTTGAGTAAGAGATGCAGTAGGCAAAGAATTGATTAATTGAGTGATAGTTCGTATAACTAAATTTCTATTTGGAGTATTTGGTTGTACTGTAATGATTAAATCATTTAATGCCTGTAATACAGATTGAAGTATTTGTATAGTTGTTGGATTTGGCGTGGTAAAGAAAGAAAGGATAGCTTGGTTTAATTGGTTAATTAGGGACAATAATTCTTGTTGCTGAGAAAATGAGAAAAAAACAGGTGTACAACAATTACTTTGATCGCAAGAGGATATAGAAATAAAACAGGGGAATTGGAATTTTTCGCACGGATCGTTTGAGTTTTGATTATTTTTCATAATTACCTCCTTTTAAAAAATTTAAATAGTAAGTACATAAGATAATCAATATTTGTTTTTAGATGTAAAGTGCTTATGAGTATAAGTTATATGTGATATACCCAGGAATGTTTTGTAAAAGTATATGTAAACAAAATGAAGGTGTTCTTATGAGACTAGTAGTATTGTAAAGACTTGATGATAATTATAAGTTTAATTGAATTAGGATCTAATACAGTTCCATATAGAATTTTACGTAAGGTTATTTAATAATTGAAACGAGTAAGTGCAATAATGGAATGTTACTAAAAGCTAGTGTACTAGTTTTCAGCACTCCCTGAAATAAAGAATCATAACATAATTTGTAATAACTTATATGGAAGTGAGCTGACAATAATGTTTTATTCGTATTTTTATTCTCAAGCTGGTATACGCCCAGCGTATGGTACATCAATAACGTTTAGTGGAGCACAAAGTACAGTTCAAGCTGTTCAACAAGCGTTACAAATGCAACAACAAATGCAAATGCAGCAACAAAGTATCCAGCCATATTATTCATCCATGGAATATTTTTATCCAGTGCAACCTATTACACCGTATGGAAGTTCTTTTCTTACTATCCCATATGGAACTGTATTTAATTTATAAATGGAAAGTTCAATCAGTATGGGGCGGGCATCCAAAACCGATTATTAGCCCTCACCAATCGGATTTTATGAGTAGCGCGGTTCCCGCCTAATTTTCTTGCAAGTGCCGAATTTTGAGGTGTGAGTCTTATTGCACGTGAATGACGGGAACAATTGAGGGGGATGAAATTGTGTATGTATAAACGTCAAAGAGTCCCCACCTACAATTTGTAAATAACCGATGAGCTAATCTCCGTACATAATACAAGTGGAGTTTTTTGATGAGAAGATATCGATAAAAAAGAATGGGACTTATCTAATCATGACAAATGATGACTAGTGGCTTTGCATGAAAGGATACATGAACATTTATTTCTGCGAACCAGGTTAAGATGCAACAACGAAGTCATATCTGTGGTTATATCGAACGGGACAATTGTCTTATAACTATTAACCTACAAAGAAGATTCAACTCGTTTTTTCTAATCTTGTAAGATATTCACAGTCATAACATCACATATTTTGTTTATAATTGTAAATGGTTATTAAAATGTATAAATGATGTTTGTTTTATATAAATAAAAAAGAAAAAAGGAAAAATAATGCAACTTTTTATTTTGCTCATTCGTGTTATATATGAAAGGAGGAGGGGGATGGAGATTGAAGAAATATATAAGGTTTATATAAACGATGTGTACCGGTATTTATTTTCCCTTTCTCGTAGCCATCACGTAGCGGAGGACTTGATGCAGGAGACTTTTTATAGGGCGTATCTTTATTTAGAAGACTATGAAAACCAAAAGGTAAAATCATGGCTATTTAAAGTGGCATATCATACGTTTATTGATTTTGTTAGGAAAGAGAAAAAAGTAACCTTTGTAGGAACGGAGGAATTAGAGACAATACAAGCAGGGGAATCCACAGAAGAGTACGTGGTCGCAAAAAATAGTTATGAAAAATTAATTCAGATTATTCATACTTTACCAGTGGTGGAGGCGCAAGTTATTTTATTATGTGACGTACATCAATTAACGTACGAAGAGGGTGCATCTGTATTAGATTTAAAGTTAAACACGTATAAAAGTCACATATTTCGCGGGAGAAAGAGATTAAAAGAATTGTTAAAGGAGGAAAAGAGTCAAAATGACAAATGATAAACCTCATTCTGAACAAGATGATTATAAAGAATTGCTACAAGAAGCTCTTCATCAAAGACCGGCTTCACTACCTGATGGAAAACAAGAGCAAGTGTTGAAAATAGGTAAAAAAAGAGCGCGTATTACAAATGTTTTAATTGTATTTACTTTTTTATTACTCATTCAACCTATTTTATATATATTTACACTTTTATATTATACATTGGCACCTACAAACGCGATGGAGATACGGAATGTAGTAAATCAAACGTTAAGTGTAACAGAACCAAATGTATTTTTGAAAGATAGGGACATGGAGCAAACGTTGTTACCACTTAGTTTACAATTGCATTTTGATTTGTATAAAAGGATAGGGAAGAAAGATATTCGAATAGGAGAAGAGAAAACAGATTATTTATTAAGTACAGCAACGAAAGTAAGCCGTGAATATACAACAGATGAAAAAATTCCAGAAATCCCGTATATAGATAACGAAGTATTGTCTCATCCTAATAATTATAATGCGTCCTATAATAGTAGCGAAGAAGCACAGGTATTAAAGGGTCTTCCACAAGAGTCTGTTGTAGAAGCATTTGTATCTTTTAGGGAATTATTAAGTGTACAAGAAGTAACAGATATGTTTCCTACTATTGATATCGTTTGGTATGCCGTTAATACAGGATTAGAGGAGAAGCAAACGAATGATGAGGGTATGTATGTAGCCCCGATTGGCTTCCCAGCAGATATGATTGCAAGTCCAAGTGGTGCTTTTGAAAGTGATTCACCTCATGAGGAACAATTTATTACTGTTTTAAAGTCATTACAGAAGTATGAAAATTTAGCAGTGAAGCTATCTAGAGCGAAAGTATTAGAGTTGTCAAAGCGAATTTCTTTCCTTGAAAAAAATGGGGTGAAAACTTATGGGGCAGTTGTAACTGGACCTAAAGGAGAAGTTGAAAAATTAATGAGCCACGAAAAAGTTAGAAAATTGAAAGTAGGTGAAGCGAGGTTATGGAATTGGCATTCTTAAAAAAAAGAAAGAATCATATGTATAAACAAGAATCGTGGATGGGGACTATTTCATTAATTATTGCCTTTTTAGCTCTAATGTATTTGAACATTATATTGCTTATTCAAGAAACATTTATAGGTAAAGGTTTTCTACAAATAGTTGGTATTGGAGTGGTGTGCTCAGTTGTAGGTATGATCACAAAAAGAAAAAGTCGAAAATATGCATTGTGGGCTTGTAGTTTATTTGTTTTTATGCTGCTGTTTGCTTTCTTTGGATTTATGCTAGGTTGGATGATAAGTTTTGGGCCATAAATATGTGGGAAAGAGCGAATGTAGATTCGCTCTTTTTTATATTGAAAGTAAAATAAATAAGAGAAGAATCTATCAAATTTGAATGGAGTGCACTATACATCTAGGTTGTGTTTTTATTGATATCTTTTTCGCTCACGTACACATAAAATAGGTGGCAAGTATAGTACTAAAATAATAGCTCGTCCAAACATTACAAGTCCCTCTTACATAATATGTAGGAACAAGCATGAAAGGGGAACTAGTATGTCTTGCTATAACTACTGTAAGTTTTGAAAAGAGTATAAAAAGAAACAGCATGATTGTTGTAAGAACACGAATAAGTGTAATAACAACAAGGACATGCTTATAAGGGCATCAGCATTTAGAGCTAGAAATACGGTGGATCAAACGGTTCCTGCCAATACTTTTGTAAAGGTATTGTTCCAAGATGAACAATTTGATTTAGCAAATGAGTATAATCCGGCAACGTCTACTTTTATTCCGAAGACTAGAGGGGTTTACTCTATTATTGGAACGATTGGTTTCTTTCCAAACGATTTTAACTTAAATTATAGAGCTCGTGTAGAAATTCGTGTGAATGGAAACGCAGCAATAGCTATAGATAATGATTTTTTTGGTCCAATAAGTTTTGGAAATGTAGTAAGTGTTTCGACGATTATTCAATTGAATGAAGGAGATCAAGTTGAGGTTTATGCACAAAGTAGCATAGACGGAGTTTTAAGTACCTCGGAAGACGGCTCACATTTTGAAGCTGCAAGATTCCCTTCGCCAATTAAATAACGAATAGAATAAAATATTTTTCAGCATGTTTAGTTAATCCCCTTTACCAAGTGGTGGGGGATTATTATTGTTTTTCTAAAATATATAAGTAAATAGGCTTAATATAGCTTGTTTCAAGAGAATTTTGCATGCTAGGATGTAAGGCTGAAAGTGCTATCTTATTATGAGTAATAGATATTCTGCAGGCAATAAAAAGCCTACAACGAAACGAGTAACATGGTTGTAAAAGTTCTCTGGCATTACATTTGCTAGTCGTCGTATGGAATAGAAAAGACATCTTAATTTATAAATACATAAAAGTCCGTATAATTACGGGCTTTTTCTTAACTATATAGAAATTACATATTTAACATAAGTTTTTGTAGGTATTGTTATTGAATGGAAAGGAATAACATTAAGGCGATTACACTATATAAAAATAAAATAAATCCTAAGATGAGTAGAATCGGATGCAACTTGAACATGTTTGACCTCCTTGATTATATAAAGATTTTAATACATTTATGGTCAATTAAGAAGGAAAATATTTTAAATGAATGAATACACGAATTTAACAGAGGATATTTTAAAAGAAAAAGAGCCCGATCTAGCTATCAAGCTCTTTTCTGAATGGCGTCATTATATTCCCTTGTGATACGTTAAAAACTATAGCGAACTTTAAGGGGAGAGTGTCAAACCCTATTAAACTAATTTATGATCTGAGTTCACGCCCATTCATAGTTCTGAGTAGTTATTTTTTTATCAATTAATCCTCTTTGTCCAAAGCTGATAACTTCTAAGTTTTCTCTTCCTATATAGTAATTCGTACATTGGGTGTTTTCTAGCGGTGTATGCCAAGAAATTAAAAGTGCCTCTACATCGGATAATTTTTGCTCAGAATACTTACCTCCATTAGGAAATTCTAAAATCCCTAGCCTCACATGTATTCCTCTTGCTCCATGAATCCAATCTTTGTAATGTTCATGTAATCGTTTCGAAAAACTTCTTTTTGTTTTTCCGATGTATAGTAATTTTTCCTTTCCACGATACACTCTATAAATTGCATATATACCTTTTGAAAAAGCTTCTTCATAATGATTGATTTCAGATAAATTATAAAGTTTAGACCACCTAATATGTACAACAGTCATACATTCTCCCCTTTTATCAAGATATTAAAATAAAACATTTTCTTTCAATTTCTCAAAAATCGAAAGAAAATGCAAGGATTATAGTGAACATATAATAAATAAAGGAGGATTGTTACACCTTGATTAGATTGCTTATAAGTAGCAGATAGGTTTACCACTTATGAAATATAAAAGTGAACAATCTTATATGTACAGGATGAGGGATAAATAAAAAAAGAGCATACATAAAAAGTACGCTCTAAAGAAAGATAGGTTTTATGAGTGGATAATCTCCATACGATAATATATGCTCGGTTAATAAAAACGTGTGAAAAATCAATAGATTATCAAAGGAATATCATGAAATGAGTAATTTTAGTCTTTTACCGAAGTCGTTTAGTTAACCCAATTGTAGATTGAATGGATTAGCAATTTGATAAAGATCGTACTTCAGTTTCGTATTTTTTATAGTTTGGATATTGCGTAATAGTTTGGCACTTAGGTGTGGAAAGTTGATTAATTATAGAAACATTTGTAATTACCTCGTTACAAGGACCGAAAAAGGTAATTTTCAGTTTTGAATTTGGTGGAACTTTGACCACGATAGGTTTTTTTTTCATAAAATCAGCTCCTCATCTGCAGTATCATATACTGCGCGTTTTCGTTCAGATTATAAAGGTGTATTAATATAATATGAAATTTTAGTTGAGTTGATAACGATATGGAGCTTTATGGCGTGGTAAGAATGTGGAAAATGCATTGAAAGCTGAGAATATTTTATAAAATGTTTAATCGATATAATAGGTAAAAGCAAAAAATAAGTAATTTATCTAATACACTCTTTTCTTTGATACACATTATAATAGTAAGAATTGTATTAGGAGGTAATGAAAGAGTGCAAGAAAATGTACAAGCTCAGCTTTCACCACCGTGGATCACATATTTCAATGAGTTGAAAAATTCAATTGGTGCTGATCCAACTGTTTCAGTTGGTCCGCTAATTCCAGTTGGCGGGAATTATATTATTTTAGTGCATGCGTTAAGTAATGAAAAAGCGATAGCGTTAGCAACGCTTCTAAAATCTTTTGTTGAATTTGGGAATGTAAGTGTAACAGTTATTGTAACGAATAATGAAAATAACATTGTAAATCCACTTCCATGTCCACTAGATGCATTTGAAATTGCCCATTTATTTCAAGTGGCATTAGAAAATAATCCTTATTTTGAACAAGTTGTTGTACAGCCGCAGCTCCCTGGTGGATCAAATGTTGTCTTTCCAGTTTTTGCTGCGCAAGTGATTCAATTTTTTAATGATGATATTTCAAATTTATGTAAAATATTTACTGGTGTTGCTGCAAATGTATTTCATGATGTAATGAACGATGACATTTGTGATATCCCAATTTTATTCTCCACAAGCTGTGTTCCGAGCGGTGAGAGTGAACAATTACAAAATACAGATTTAACACCAAAACTGTTTTACTAGATTGTAAGTAGACATTTTCTTTAATAGAAAATGTCTTTTTTGTATGCATTAACGATACAGTGTCTAGCTAGTTGCGGATGGTGACTGAAATTTCCACTGATAAATATATAGCGTATAAAGATAGAATGTTTCATGTGAAAATATATAAGAAATGAAAGATAAATTATTTTCGTTAATATAGAGTAACCGTAAGAAACACAGAAAGTTAGCTGTCATACATATGTTTATTAGTCTAATCTAAAGAAGATTAATATCGATGATTTCTAATAATAGCGCTAATGAAAGGTTAATGAATTGATATTATTTACTAATAGATGATAGTACATATTTAGAATTTGTGAATGGACGGAATGAAAAATAAATAAAATTAGTGGAAGTTTAATTAAAAGATTATACGTTTTTGAAAAATAATATAGATTCTCCTTATTTATATTATAGAAAGCTAGTATTAGGTATAAGGAGCTTTCAATAAGACAAGCTTTGAATATGATAATAAAAAGGGGATGAATTGTATTGGGGTATATTATCGATATTTCAAAATGGAATGGAACGATTAATTGGGATATTGCAGCAACTCAGCTAGATTTAGTTATTGCTAGAGTTCAAGATGGGTCGAATATGGTAGATTTTATGTATCAAAGTTATGTGAATGAAATGAAGAAACGCAGTATTCCATTTGGTAATTATGCATTTTGTCGTTTTATATCTATTGCTGATGCTAGGAAAGAGGCACAAGATTTTTGGAATCGCGGAGATAAATCTGCTAAGTTTTGGGTGGTGGACGCAGAAATTCAAACGATGATGGATATGCAAGGGGGGACACAAGCGTTTATAGATGAATTACGCCGTTTAGGTGCGAGAAAAGTAGGACTATATGTGGGGCATCACACGTATGTATCATTTGGATCACGTAATATTGAAGTTGATTTTGTGTGGATTCCTCGTTATGGAGGGAATAAGCCAGCATATCCGTGTGATATTTGGCAATATACTGATTCAGGATATGTTCCTGGTATTGGGAAATGCGATTTGAATCAATTAATAGGAAATAAGTCGCTTTCTTGGTTTATAGGCTCAGATGAAGTAAATCAATCTATTCTATCTGACAAAGAGGATACGCAGCAATCAAATGGTATTGGTATTGCAGTTTCAAAATATGATGATGGATATGGTATAAACGTATATGAAAATCCTGCGAACCCTCAGTTTACAGGTACAATCACTCAAAAAACGCCATATTTAGTTATACGTGGTTATTGGGGAGGCGCAGATAAAGATATGATTTGCTTAGGAAACGATAAACAATGGGTATATGTGAAATATTTTGATGTGAAATGGTTTTATGCATCTTCAAAATATCCCGTTGGGTATGGAGTAAACTATTATGCAGAGCCTGAATGTATAAATTATAGAGGTAATATTGATGGAGCAAAATCTTTTCGTGTGTGGGGCAGAGCCAAAAATGCGGTAGATATCGGGCAAAATAATTGGATATTGGAAGAACATTTAAATATTAAGTACCTATAAGTAAATGAATGTTTTAGGAATACGTAAAGGGTCATCTTACTAATACATAGTTTATTCAAATGAAATGAATTACATGTGGAAAACACATTGTTAACACAAGTATATTGTATAGTTATTCTTATATAATAATAAAAGTGAGGTATTTCGAATTGAAAAAGAAAAAGCTATTTTTAGGAACAATTATTTCATGCGTAGTACTAGCATTATCGGCATGTGGTTCCTCAGACAATGTAGTAACATCAAAAGTAGGAAATGTTACAGAGAAAGAGTTAAGTAAAGAATTAAGACAAAAATATGGGGAAAGTACTTTATACCAAATGGTGTTAAGTAAGGCGTTACTAGATAAATATAAAGTTTCAGATGAGGAAGCAAAAAAACAAGTAGAAGAAGCAAAAGATAAAATGGGTGACAACTTCAAATCAACTTTAGAGCAAGTTGGATTGAAAAATGAAGATGAATTAAAAGAAAAAATGAAGCCGGAAATCGCATTTGAGAAAGCGATTAAAGCGACTGTCACAGAAAAAGATGTAAAAGATAACTATAAACCAGAGATTAAGGTAAGTCACATTTTAGTGAAAGATGAAAAGACTGCTAAAGAAGTGAAAGAGAAAGTAAATAATGGTGAAGATTTTGCAACTTTAGCGAAGCAATACTCTGAGGATCCTGGTTCAAAAGAACAAGGCGGAGAAATAACTGGTTTTGCTCCAGGGCAAACGGTGAAGGAATTTGAGGAAGCGGCATATAAATTAGATGCAGGACAAGTAAGTGAGCTAGTAAAAACAACTCACGGTTACCATATTATTAAAGTGACAGATAAAAAAGAATTAAAGCCATTTGATGAAGTAAAAGATCAAATTCGTAAAGATTTAGAACAGCAAAGACTACAAGATACGACTGGTAAATGGAAACAACAAGTAGTCAATGAGTTATTGAAAGATGCTGATATTAAAGTAAATGATAAGGAATTTAAAAATACATTTGAATTTCTAGAAAAGAAATAATGACTGTAAGTAGAAAAGGGAACCTATATAGGTTCCCTTTTCTACTTAGTGTGTGAGTTATAAATAGATAGTAAGACAATATAATATTACATTTAAATATTAAGAATTACAATGGGAATTTATGTAATTATTTTAGATTGGAATGATCAATGCTTCAAAGAATGTTGATATTATAATGTTTCGTTTACTTAATTTCATTAAATATAAAGTAAATTTATTAATCTCCTCCCGCTATTCGTAGGCAATTTGATTGATGAAGGCTAATTATTAGTCGAGAATGAACAAAATCCTAATTGATTTAATTTTTACTTTATTGAAGTGGGTAAGCATAATTTACAGAATGAAACATACAATATTATTGAAAATTATTGATGCGAAATGAAGTGAAAAGCAGAGCATTCTACTAAAAAAGGATGTTCTTTTTAGTATGAAATTTTTAGGATAAAGAAAGAATACTTTTAAACGAATTATTTAATAGATAAATATATTACGTAGGAGGAGAAAATATGAAAGTAATTTTTCAAAGAGAAGGTGGAGGGAAGGTTTTTGAATCGTATGATGAAGATATAAGTAACTTATTAGCGATTTTAAAGGTAACGAAAGGGATTAAGATTGGGATGGTTGAGTATGAAGTATTAAAGTACGATTTAGAGTATTTTCGTAATCCAAAAAAAGCAGAAACAGAGAGGGAGTTACATATAATAGTACAACCAAAATATATTTAATAATTAGGACCAATTATTTATAAATAGTTTTATACAGTATGTACGAAAAGAGAGTATTTACATTGCTCTCTTTTCATAGAAATTCATAAGGAACGAATTGTGGTTCGTTATAAATCCCCTAAATTTTGTGAGTTCGTTCTTTATAATATATGCTTTCATTTTATAGTTGGTTAATAAACTTGAAAAATTAAAACTTTTTCGTATAGGCAGCGATTTTATATTTGAGTAGATAAATGTTCATATAAAGTGTTTTGTATACGAATATTGGAGGAGTGAAAATGAGTTTAGCAAGTTATATAGGCTGTAATGTATAAATTCCGTTAACAGATCCAGATTCTAATGATGTAATTGTTTTTGGATCGTGTTTTTTAGATGAAAGTATGCTTGAAGTTGTACAAGAGTTTCAATTCCAAATAAGTTACACGTATGAAGTTTCAACGAGTGGGGAATTAAAATTAAAAATAAATCATTTTAAAATTGATGAAATTTTGATTTCAGAAAGAACACTTGTCAGGATAGAAAAATAAATATAGAAATATACGTTATTAGAAAAAAGCGACTTCATTTTGTATGAAGTCGCTTTTTTAGTAAATATGTGAACTTCCTATTAAATAGGAAGTGAAAAACTTATTTGATGAAGAAGAAAATCAATGATGGATAAATGTATAAGAAAATGATTTGAATTATATTTTGTTAAAAATATAATTATATCTCTTCTCAAAAGAATGTATGTTCGTGTATAATTAGAACGAGTGTTCTTTTGAATGCAGTTAGTATATGAATTTGAAATAAAGTGAAACATTAATCAGTGAGGTGCTTATCGTCCATTGATTATTAGCTTTCACCAATTCGACGTTTACGGGCGGTTAGTTTTCGACTTATATACATCTCATGTGACGATTTTAAGGTGGGAGCTTTACTAGTTGTTAATGCTGGGGGAAATATGAGCCTAGCATTATGAAAGAATAATTGAGTAACAATATATGTGAAATAGAATGGATAAATGATCAAGGAGATAAAGAAATGAATGATGTAAAGCTGCAGAAAGCAGAAAGAGAATGGGTTCCATTTACAGTAATGTCGGAACAGTTATTAAGTACGCGAAAGATTGTTGGAGAGAAGTTTAAAGTACAAAAACCGCTTTTAACAAAAGATGCAAAAGAGAGAATTTCTGATAAATTATTAACGTCATTATTGTCTGAGAAAGAAATATTGGTGACATATTTTGAAGATGGCTACATACTTACAAGTTATATGACAGTTGTGCATATAAACCCGCTAAAGCGCATTGTAATATGTACGGATGCATTTTATAAAACTTACGTATTTAATACTACAGATATTATTGAAATAATGTAAAGGAAGCTGAAATTTAAATTTTAGCTTTTTATTTTTGTTAGATGAGGAACAGAAAAAATGAAACGAAAAAGCAGCTAGCTTCATACTAGCTGCTAAGCCCCAGGGAAAGGGAGAAAAAGATAGGGTACTCCAAAAATCATTAATAGCTGTGTAACAGCCTGATTATAGTATAGACAAATTTATTATTCCTAAACAGTACGATGAAAAAAATAGGACTACGCTGTACCTACTTGGTTTTGATCTGCAAGGTCAGAATCAAACGTATTAGTCGCGCTCACACCATTAAAAGTATTAACAACAAAACCAACGTTTGAAGCACCAGATCCATTATAAGCCTTCGTATTTTCTTTCGGAGAAACGTTGTAGAAATCACCTAAGTTAAATGAACCATTACTATTTTGTACAACTAAATTCCCTACAACTGATGGCATAGTTTTCACCCGCTTTACAATCATTTGTTAACACTACTATATGGTTTTATAGTCCAAATGGTTCATGTAACAAAAATTGTGGAATAGTAAAACGTTTGAAGTGTAGCTTAATCCTACAATAAAAGTATGTTAAAATTAATGTAAGGTCGATTAATTTTTAAAAAACAATTGTATAATTAATATATACGAAATCAAAGGAGGCAAAATGTAATGAATAATGTTATAAAAAAAGTAGATTTAACAGATGCAAAATCAAGTAATCTTGTTGCACTTATTTATAGCAATGAAGTTATATTGGTTGAAGAAGCATTTTGTCCAAATGAAATTAAATTAAAGTTTAATGAAATTGCAATTTTATCGGCTATTAAAACAGCACATATAATGAAAGTATCCATCAGAAAAGAACTGGAAGCAATTTTTCATGACACTGGTGTTTTATTTGTGAAGCATAGTATTGATTATGGCAATAGTCAATCTATCACTATGCATTTTGAACAATTCAAAAAGTTGCAAAATGAGATTGAGAATTTAAACAAAAGTAGATAATCTAGGTGTAGCTTATATGTATCGGTGTAAGAAATGTGGGAAAAAGAAGCTGAAATATACAAGCAACAACGAAATAAATAATGATGTTTTTGATATATAAGCATGAGTAACTGTTATGGTTACTCTTTTTGTTTACATAAAAAATCCTTCTAAAGTATGAAATGAGCTGATACTTTAGTAAATGGCTGAATGAAAAGGAAGAGTGTAAAATGTTGTAAAGGAGGAGAGATATTTGAAGCGAAACGAAATTGGGAAAATTGTAATGATTACAGGAGTGACGCAAGGGTTAGGTCGTGCAATGGTTGATCGATTTCATGAATTGGGATGGACTATATATGGCTGTGGGCGTTCAAAAGATAAAATTGAAGAATTGAAAAAATATTACGGTCATATACATGATTTTCAAATAATTGATGTTTCAGACTCCCAGCAAGTAAGTAGTTGGGCAAATTATACACTGCATAGACATAGAGCACCTGATTTATTAATAAATAATGCATCGATTGTTAATAAAAATGCGCCACTGTGGAAAGTAACAGCTCAAGAATTCGAAAATGTAATGAATGTAAACGTAAATGGTGTAGTAAATGTAATTAGGGCATTTGTCCCAGCGATGGTAGCTAGGAAAGAAGGAATGATTATTAATATGAGTTCTAGTTGGGGCCGGGAGGGAGAAGCTGAGCTGGCGCCATATTGTGCCTCAAAGTTTGCAATTGAAGGTATCACGAAATCTATGGCACTTGAGTTACCAAATGGTATGGCTGTTGTTGCTTTAGACCCAGGCGGGAGCATTAGCACTCCAATGCTGTATTCATGCGCACCACAGTATGTAAATGAATCACCTACACCTGAAATATGGTCCCGTAATGCGATTAAATATATATTAAATATAACGATAGATAAAAATGGATCTTCATTGACATGCCCAGAATGTATGTAAATATACATTGAATTAGCATATTTTCAGTGATACACACTTTGTATAAAAAAGTACCTTAAAGGTGCTTTTTTGTATTTTTAACACATTATAGAATGCACAAAATTACATGTAGAAAATAAATATGAGAAAGAGGATGACATTTATGTATTTCGAAAGCGATAGAAAATTTCTAAATAGGTGATAAGAATGAATCCAAGCGGTTTAAAAGTGACGGGAGCATGGTATCAAGTAGGTGGAAATCTTACGGCGGCTATTGGGGCGACAAGAGGATTTATTGGAGAAGAGAAAGTTGAATCAGATCTTGTAATTGTAGGAAGCTCGTTACAAGCCCTCGGGTATATATTACAAATTATAGCGAGTAATGATACCGAAGATGAAGGCGAAAGAGAAAATCAAAATATATGTTTGGGGAATAAAAGTGAAATGCTCGATAAAATGGGCATTGAGTTATTAGCGTTAGGGAATATATCAAATGTAATAGGAACATATTTTAATATAAATGAGCAATTGAAAGAGAATGATTACCTCATTATTGTCGGGAACAGTTTACAATCGATAGGAGCTTTTTTAGGAGTAGAAGCAGCTTTGCTTCAAATGAAAGCGATACAAAGAATTATAATACTAGGCAATTCTTTGCAAAGTTTAGGTGCTGGACTTCAAGCGTATCAAGGTATTATTAATGTATCAAAGAACGAAATAGAACATGAAGACAGTATGGTTGATAAGAAAAATGAGAAGATAATAGCACTCATTGGTATTTGGATACAAGCGATAGGAACTGCTATTTCTGCGATTGGATTAACTGTCATAGAGACAGAAGAAAGATTAGAAAAAAATAAAAGTATGAAATTATTCATGTAAAGGAGGTATGTAAAATTTCAATTTTACATAAGTAGAAAAGTTGAAATGGTAGGTTTTTTTGTATTGGAATAGAATATATAACAGTAGAACAGTTACTAGATGAAATACAAAGATAATTGGTTTTATTAGTGTATGAAGAGAGATAAAAAATACAAAACGAGGAGTTTTCAAGAGATGATGTATTTATTGGCAATTCTTCTTCCACCTGTAGCCGTATTATTTTGCGGCAAACCATTTCAAGCGATAATTAACTTCATATTAACATTAATATTTTGGGTTCCAGGAGTTATACATGCGATACTAGTTGTACATGATAAAAAAGCAGATCGGCGTTTGAAAAAACAAATTCGAGCATATGATGAAATGAATAAGAGGGATAGAAGATAGCTAAGTCGGAAAATGAAAAAAGAAAGGGAGACTACTGCCTTTCTTTTTTCATTCTGTTTAAGTTTAAATTTTAGTATAGCGGTAAGAATTTTTAATATAAGTATTGTGATAATTAGTTTTTGATTGTGCGCTTAATAAACCAGTGTAAATGTTTTCAGGCACATTAAAGAAATCATACATTCCACTCTTTAATTGAATGCGTAAAATCATAGAAAAAGGATTATAGCCAACAGCAACTATACTTTTTGAAATCACGGGAGATAGCTTCATCATTATGGAATTCCTCACTTTTCATTTTTAATAATTTCTTGTAGGTATTGGGGTTCTGGTGTTGAAATCCATATAATTAAAGAGGTATTATACTTATATGCAATATATTAAATGTTCGTTATACGTAATTATAAGGAAGTTCACACGAAGTACATATCGTTGTGCTATTTTTATTTCACCTTTGATTTATAAATAAGAAAATATTGACCATTTGAAAAAAAGGTATATTATTTATACGAGGTATGAAAAATTCACTTTTTACATTCTATGCTTAAAGGGGCAGCATTATTAGGAAAAATAGAAGTGAAAATAGTTTGTATAAGAAGTATTCTAAAATTTATAATCTGTGAATTAGGAAAATATTGAATGCTCCAGGTCAATATACTTTCTTAATTAAATTCAGTTTAGAAAGTGACCTCAATATTTTTAAGTAAATCAACGGGAGAATTGAAAGGCAGGAGAAAGTAACATGTCAGAAAATTATCGTTCTCGAGAGGAGCGACGACAAGTTAAAAAGAAAAAACAGCCAGCTTCTAAAACACAAAAACCAAAAGGGAAAACATCATTCTTTCGTAAGTTTTTAATTACTTGTTTATTACTTGGTATTGTTAGTTTAGTGGCGGGGGTTGCTACCTTCTTCGTCATGATTAAGGATGCACCAAAACTTGAGAAAGCAAAACTTGTTAATCCTTTATCCTCAAAAATTTATGATAAAAACGGCAAATTAGTATATGAATACGGGAAAGAAAAACGGACGAATGTTACGTATGATCAAATACCTAAATTGGTAGAAAATGCATTTTTAGCAACAGAAGATGCACGTTTTTATGAGCATAGCGGAGTAGACTTTAAAGGTACTGCCCGTGCTGTGTTAGTGAGTCTTAAAGGAGATTATGGCTCACAAGGTGGAAGTACAATAACGCAACAGGTTATTAAAAACTACTTCTTATCGATGGAAAAAACATCAAAACGTAAAGTTCAGGAAATATATTTAGCGTATAAGCTAGAACAACAGTATTCAAAACATGAAATTTTAGAAATGTATTTAAATAAAATTAATTTAGGAAACCGTTCATATGGAATCGCAACTGCGGCACAAAATTACTATGGTAAAGAATTAAAAGAGTTAACATTACCAGAAGTTGCGATGCTTGCAGGTTTGCCGAAAGCACCTAATAACTACGATCCAACAAAAACGGAAAATATTCAAAGGGCAACAGAAAGAAGAGATGTTGTACTAGGATTAATGAATCGACATGGCTATATTACGAAGGCAGAAATGGAAGAAGCTTCGAAAGTTGAAGTGACAAAGGGACTTAAGACAGCAACGGAACTTCAAGCAATGCCACATACTGCATTTATGGATGCAGTAGTGAAAGAAGTAGAAAAGGAAATACCAGATGTCAATATTGGATCAGATGGTTTAGAGATCTATACAACATTAGACCCGAAAGCACAGGAATTTGCGGATAAGATTTTAAATGAAAATATTATTAATTATCCAAATGATAAATTCCAAGGCGCTTTCACATTTATGGATACGAAAACAGGTGAAGTTCGTGCTATAGGTAGTGGGCGTGGTGAAAATAAAGCAGTATTTAAAGGTCATAATATGGCAATTGATTTAGATCGTGCAGCTGGTTCAACGATGAAGCCAATCTTTGATTACGGCCCTGCAATTGAATATTTAAAATGGGCTACGTATCATCAAATTGATGATTCTCCATTTAAATATTCAACTGGACAAGAACTTCGAAATGCGGACAGAAGTCATTTAGGTCCAATTACTATGCGTGAAGCATTAAAAATGTCACGTAACGTTCCAGCGGTTAAAACTGCAAAAGAAGTAGGACTTAATAAATCAAAGGAATTCTCTGAGAAATTAGGTATTACATTTAATAAACCGCTGGCAGAATCTACCGCTATTGGTACAAACGAAGTATCACCAACTGAAATGGCGGGTGCTTATGCGACATTTGGTAATGGTGGAAAGTATGCAAAACCGCATTTTGTTAAGAAAGTAGTTTATCCAGACGGCAAGTCACAAAGTTTTGAGCAAAAACCAAAACAAGTTATAGCTGACTCTACAGCATATATGATTACTGATATGCTTCGTTCAGTAGTGACATCAGGTACTGGTACAGCGGCAAATATAAGTTCTTTAGATGTAGCTGGAAAAACAGGTACAACAAACTATGCTTCAAAACAATTAGCTCAATATAACATTCCAGAAAGTGCAACTCGTGATAGTTGGTTTGCAGGTTATACGCCGCAATATACGATGGCAGTATGGACTGGGTATATGAAAGATGGTAAAGACGAGTATATTAGTAGTAAAAATACGAAAATTGCACAGTTGATCTTTAAAGAAATGATGAGCGAGATGGCTACAGATAAATCAAGATTTAAAATGCCAAGTAGTGTAATTCAAGAAGGTAGTGAGCTGCGTATAAAAGGGGAAAAACGTGATTCTTCTCCAAATACGAGCGTACCGGATACAACGGAACAACCTAAACAAGATCAACAGCAAAAAACTGAAGAAGAGAAAAAGCAAGAAGAATTAAAGAAACAAGAAGAACTTAAAAAACAAGAAGAAGAAAAGAAACAAGAGGAACTGAAGAAGCAAGAAGAACAAAAGAAACTAGAAGAGCAGAAGAAACAAGAAGAACAAAAGAAACAAAATGAAGGAAATGGCCAAGGAAATACAACACCTCCAGCAAATAACGGAGGAGGCCAAGGAAATACAACACCTCCAGCAAATAATGGGGGAGGTCAAGGAAATACAACACCTCCAGCAAATAACGGAGGAGGTCAAGGAAATACGACACCTCCAGCAAATAATGGAGGAGGCCAAGGAAATACGACACCTCCAGCAAATAATGGGGGAGGTCAAGGGAATACAACTCCACCAGCGACCACACAACCAGATACTGGCGGGAATGCAGGAGAAGCTCCTGCTAATAATGGGCAATAAGAAGATTTTATAAAAAATTAAAAAGCACTTAAGATTTGTAAAAATTACATTCTTAAGTGCTTTTTTCGTTTAAATTAGAAAGTCAAAATATTCTTTAGCACTTTACTACAGAAATTTACTATAGTAAGCATTTTTAGGGGAGAAGGAATAAATAGTTGTTATGTAAAATCACTAAAAAATTTTCTCCTAGAGAGAGTTTTTTTATTGTTTTCATGCTATTAGTTGACGAGTTTTATCAATTTAGCCAAGAATACTCCTTCCTCAAGGAGCGTGAAGGACGTAGCCCAGCGATTAGGTGGGAGATGAATTGGCTTCGAACAAGAGATGACAGGAAGTCATCTTAATTGTTCGACATATGTAAAGTGTTACCGGACAATTTGTCATAATCACTTCACTATCAAACGAATGTATGTTTGGTGTATAATAGACATATATCGAAATGGAGGTGAAACGAAGGATGATCAATAAAGCGTATAAATTTCGTATCTATCCAAATAAAGCACAAGCGATCCTGATCAATAAAACGATTGGTTGTTCTCGTTTTGTATTCAATCACTTCCT
>NZ_VLTE01000070.1:0-399 GCF_007558965.1 Bacillus sp. HY001
ACATTGCCATCCATAATAACAGTTTGTGGTTCTTTTTCGTTTGCTACTTTTAAACCGATGTCTTTTGCTGTGAGTGGTTGGCGATCTTTCTTTAATAATACATTTAATTCTCCGCTCGGTTCTAGTACAGCAAATTCAACATCAGCTACGCTGAAGGCATCTTTTCCACGAAGAAGTTCCAGTAATTCGTCACTTGTATATTTTTCTTTCTTTAAGTTGTCTTCGAGTATCTTTCCATCTTTTATTAATACGGTAGATTTCCCTTCAAAGAAGTCCCGAGCTGTTTTGTTCTTTAAAGAAAGGATTCCTGTTAAAAAAGGTACCACAGCGAAAATGAGTATCGCAAAGACGCCGTGAAAAAATTTTGAATCGAGCCCTGTAGATACTTGGGCAGCGATG
>NZ_VLTE01000071.1:0-27087 GCF_007558965.1 Bacillus sp. HY001
GAGCCAGAGGTGAAACCGGAAGATCCGAAAGAGCCAGAGGTGAAACCGGAAGATCCGAAAGAGCCAGAAGTGAGACCGGAAGATCCGAAAGAGCCAGAGGTAAAACCGGAAGACCCGAAAGAACCAGAAGTGAAACCGGAAGATCCGAAAGAACCAGAAGTGAAGCCGGAAGACCCGAAAGAGCCAGAGGTGAAACCGGAAGATCCGAAAGAACCAGAAGTGAAACCGGAAGATCCAAAAGAGCCAGAGGTGAAACCGGAAGATCCGAAAGAACCAGAAGTGAAACCGGAAGATCCGAAAGAGCCAGAAGTGAAACCGGAAGATCCGAAAGAACCAGAAGTGAAACCGGAAGAACCGAAAGAACCAGAAGTGAAGCCGGAAGATCCGAAAGAACCAGAGGTGAAGCCGGAAGATCCGAAAGAACGAGAGGTGAAGCCGGAAGATCCGAAAGAACCAGAGGTGAAACCGGAAGATCCGAAAGAGCCAGAGGTGAAACCGGAAGAACCGAAGAAACCAGAAGTGAAACCGGAGGAACCGGAAATAAGACTAGAAAAATTGATTAAAGAGCCGCAAGTAAAAGTAGAAAGAGAATTACCAAAAACAGGGGCAGCGTCTCCATGGATGATGTCAGTTGGTGCGGGAATTTCATTCTTAGTCGGCGGAGTATTATTCATATTAGGTAGAAGAAGAAAACAGTAATTTTAAAAGCACAATGGGTTCGATCATGTATCGGATTCATTGTGCTTTCGTTTTCTAATATATAAAGAAAAGCTCCTTCCATGTATGGAAGGAGCTTTATTTTACATATTAAAACATACTCGAGCTATGCATTGGTTGAAGTTTTGCGTTTGGATCGAAGTAAGCTTTTGCATTATTTACTGCTGTTGGTGCTTCACCGAAGCCGCAAGCAATGAGTTTTACTTTTCCTTCATATGTACAAATGTCACCAGCAGCGTAAATGCCAGGAATATTTGTTTCCATTTTTGAGTTCACGAGAATGCTGTTTTTTTGTATATCTAAGCCCCAGTTTTTAATTGGGCCAAGAGAGGAAACGAAGCCGTAGTTTACGATTACATCATCAACATCGATGATGATTTTTTCTTCCGTTTTTACGTGTTGAAGAACGACTTGTTCAATTTTGTCATCACCAATGAGTTCAACTGGAACATACGGTGTGCTTACTTCTGCGCGAGAATTCATTAAGCTTTCTACGCTATGTTCATGCGCACGGAATTTATCACGGCGATGAACGATTGTAACTTTGTCAGCGATTGGCTCTAACATCATTGTCCAATCAACAGCTGAGTCGCCGCCACCAAATACTACAACACGCTTACCGGCAAATTTATTCATATCATCAACGAAATAATGTAAGTTTTTCTTTTCGTACTTTGCTGTTCCTTCTAATTCTAAGCGGCGTGGTTGGAAAGCACCATTGCCAGCAGTAATAATAACTGATTTAGAATAGTGAGTTTGCTTATTCGTAACAAGTTTAAATATACCATCAGCTTGTTTCTCAAGCGTATCAACAGCTTCTTCTAAACAAACGGTTGGGTCAAATTTCTTCATTTGCTCTTTTAAGTTATCAACTAATTCTTGTGCGCGCACTTTTGGGAATCCGGCTACATCATAAATGTATTTTTCAGGGTAGAGTGCGGATAATTGTCCTCCAAGTTGAGGTAAGCTTTCAATGATTTTTACACTTGCTTGTCTCATACCGCCATAAAATGCTGTGAATAGTCCTGTTGGACCACCACCAATGATTGTTATGTCGTAAACTTTTTGATTTTCTGCCACTTTCATTCCCCCTATAGATGGAATTTTGATATTGATTTCATATATTGTTCATATGTACACGAAAATCCTGCAAATGATGACACTTTCAAATAAATGATAGCATATTTGAGTTCATAATACTTCTGAAAACGACTGAATTGTGTGTAAGTTTTCGCATAGATGCTTTTTAAATTGTATAAAATATGGTGAAAGGAAAATACATGAAAAAAAGGCTGAAAAACCCTTGAAAACGCTATGTTATTTTAAAATATTGATAATTCGCCAGACGCTTGAATTCTGGAATAAAACCGACTAATATAGGGAAGTATTATGTTAAATTTCTATGACAAAATTCGTACGATTTTTTGACTGCGTTTTGTTATGATATAGAATGTGATAAATTCCACATTCTTGACAAATAGAGTTTTTAGTACTTGGTATTATTTTTCATTACTATTATATAAAGAAAAGGGTTGTGATTTGGTGAAGACTCCAAAAATCGTAGTTTTAGGTGCAGGTTATGGCGGGATGATTACGACTGTTCGTCTGCAAAAAGCATTATCTGTAAATGAAGCTGAAATTACGTTAGTAAACAACAACAGCTATCACTACCAAGCGACTTGGTTACACGAGAGCGCAGCTGGTACATTACAAGATGAAAAAATCTGTCTAGATATTCAAGACGTTATTGATACAAATAAAGTGAACTTTGTACAAGACACAGTAGTAGAAATTAAAGCTGCTGAAAAACGCATTATCTTAAAAGACGGCGAGTTAGAGTATGACTACTTAGTAATCGGTCTTGGTTTCGAATCAGAAACATTCGGAATTACAGGATTAAAAGAGCATGCATTCTCAATCGCTAACATTAATGCAACTCGTGAAATTCGTGAGCATATGGAAGCTAGTTTCTCTAAATATGCAACTGAACAACGCGACGAGTTAGTAACAATCGTTGTTGGTGGTGCAGGATTTACTGGTATCGAATACGTAGGTGAGCTTGCGAACCGTGTTCCTGAACTTTGCAAAGAGTACAATGTACCACGTGAAAAAGCACGTATTATCTGTGTAGAAGCTGCTCCAACAGCACTTCCAGGTTTTGATCCAGCATTAGTAGAATACGCTGTAAAACAACTTGAGAAAAAAGGCGTAGAATTCCGCATCGGTACAGCAATTAAAGAAGCAACTGAAGAAGGTATTATCGTTGCAAATGGCGATGACACTGAATTAATTAAGTCTGAAACAGTAGTTTGGGCTGCAGGTGTTCGTGGTAACGGTATTGTAGAAGAGTCTGGCTTTGAAGCAATGCGCGGACGTGTAAAAGTTGATGAGTACATGCATGCTCCAGGATACGAAGAGGTATTCATGGTTGGTGACGCAGCGTTAATCATTAACGAAGAAATTAACCGTCCATACCCACCAACAGCACAAATCGCAATTCAACAAGGTTACAACATTGCACACAACTTAACTGTGTTAGTTCGTGGTAAAGGCGAAATGAAAAAATTCGCATTCGATAATAAAGGATCTGTATGTTCTTTAGGTCATGACGATGCAATGGGCGTTGTTATGGGCAAAAAGTTAACAGGTTGGAAAGCTTCTTTCATGAAGAAAGTAATCGATAACCGTTACCTATTCTTATTAGGTGGACCTTTATTAGTTCTTAAAAAAGGTAAATTAAAGTTCTTTTAATATATAGTAGAAAAAGCAGAAACGGCTAAGAGCTGTTTCTGCTTTTTTCATTTTAAAAATATAGTATAATGTATAAAAAGAAAGAATATTCTGTCCGTTCTGGTAGAGGAGGGTATGACATCATGGAGAAACGAGGGAAAGTATGGCTAGCTGTCGGTGGCCTAGTAGCTACAAAAGATGGCAGGTGGCTCTTCGTTAAGAAGAAGTACAGTGGATTAAAGGGGAAATGGTCTTTGCCGGCTGGTTTTGTAAATGAAGGTGAGACGGTTGATGAAGCTGTGAAACGTGAAGTGTTAGAAGAGACAGGCATTGTCGCTCATGTGAAGGGGATCATTGGTGTTCGATCGGGTGTGATTCGCAATGAGATTAGTGATAATATGATTATTTTCCTTTTGGAGCCTGAAGGAGAAAATATTATTGTACAGGAGAAAGAATTGTCTGAAGTAGCATTTCTACATCCAGATACGATTGCGGACGATCCGAATACGTCTGTACTGATTAAATATTTGTTAGAAAGAAAATCAGAACTACATCTTGAAATGGACAAAACATTAAATCCAGGTGAACAATTTGGTTATACCGCCTATCACGTATTTACGGCGCATACGAAGGAGAGGGAGAAAGAGTGAGTATACCGGTACTACTTATTTCAATGATGTTATTTTTCATTTTGTTTTTTGGAATTGGATTTTTACTCAACATGATTTTGCGAGCTACGTGGGTAATGGTTATTGTGTATCCGATTGTTTGTATGATTATTATTAATAAGGCGAGTGTGTGGGATTATTTTTCAAAGCCAAAAGAAACATTTTCTTCATTTGGGACAAGTGTATCGCATTTAGGACAAGCAGATATGTTTATTTTATCTACTGGATTAGTAGGTGCTGCATTAGCAGGAATCGTAATTAAGAAACTCCGGAAAAGCGGATATCAAATGTTTTAATCTCCAATTCATTTGGAGATTATTTTTTTGCATATTCCTTCATCGTATAGGGAATGATTAACGATGAAGGAGTGTGGAATATAAAAATGTTAAAACGATATTGTATTCGCATTATGATGACTTGTTTACTTGTATCCGCATTATGCGTAACATGGAATGCTTTCACAGGAGTTTCTTTATTAGAGATTGTAAAGAAATATGAGGGAACGAGTGCAAAAGAAGTACATGCAGCAGAAGTTAAGAGAAATGTTGCTCCGAGTAAAGAAGTGATAAATGCTTTAGAGCAGGCAAACGACTGGTCTAAATATCGTTCAATTGAAATGACTGCAACAGGTTATACGTCGGGAATTGAGTCAACTGGCAAGAGGCCAGGACATCCGGAGTATGGTATTACATATTCAGGTGTTAAGGCGAAAAGGGATTTATATTCCACAATCGCTGCGGATTTACGCGTATTCCCAATTGGGACAATTTTATTCGTACCAGGATATGGGTATGGTGTAGTAGCTGATAAGGGCGGTGCGATAAAAGGAAACCGTCTTGATCTGTATTATGATACGGTGAAAGATGTTTATAGCCAATGGGGTAAGAAAAAAGTAAATGTGTATGTAGTGAAAGTTGGAAATGGTAAGTTTTCAGAGGAAGAGTTAACGATGTTAAATCAAGACGAAACAATGCAAGTGTTCCGCGGTCAATATTTAAAACAAAGATAGTCTAGTGGTAAGTACGCTAGACTTTTTTTATTTCATAATGGAGGTAATAGCAGAAGTTAGAATTGTCGCATTTTATCGAAAATAAAGTTATAATAAAGGTAGAGTAGAGAAATTTAGGGGGTCTGAACATGTTTCAAGTACAAAAAGAATTAGCAAGCCATGAAGCGGTAATTGTTGCCTTATTTGAAGAAGAGAAAACGAGTAGTTTTGTACAAGAACTGGACAAAGCGTTTGAAGGACAATTACAAGTTTTATTAGAAGAGAAAGAACTTTCTACGAAGAAGAAAGCTATTTCAAAAGTACATAGTTTAGGAAAAACAAATGTGAAACGTTATTATTTCGTTGGTTTAGGTAAGAAAGAATCTTATACGACGGAAACGTTACGTGCGGCTCTTGGTAAGGCGTTTAAAACGTTACAAGCAGCAAAAGTACAAGATGCAGCAATCTTACTTGATTCTTTCGTAACAGAGAAATTAGACGCAATTGATGTAGCTCACATTGCAGCAGAAGTACAAGGTCTTGGTACATATGAGTTACAAACGTATAAATCAGATCAAAAGGAACGTGTAGAGTTAGAGAAGTTCGCGGCTATTACAGCAGAAGATGCACATGAAATTGAAGCTGCATTAACAGTTGGCTACGTACATGGACATGCAACAAATTCAGCTCGTACACTTGTAAATATGCCGCCAAACGTATTAACAGCAACAAAGCTTGCTGAGTATGCTGTTGAGTTAGCGGAAAAGTATGATATGGATTATAAAGTTCTTGAGAAAGAAGAGATGGAAGATCTTGGTATGGGTGCGTTACTTGCAGTAAACCAAGGATCTACTGAACCACCAAAAATGATCGCTCTTATTTATAAAGGAAAAGAAGAGTGGACAGATGTTATTGGATTCGTTGGAAAAGGAATCACATACGATACAGGTGGTTATTCATTAAAACCACGTGAAGGTATGGTCGGTATGAAAGGTGATATGGGCGGTGCTGCTGCTGTATTAGGTGCGATGGAAATTATCGGTGAACTTCGCCCAGAGCAAAATGTGATCGCTGTTATTCCATCAACGGATAACGTTGTAAGTGGTACAGCATTTAAGCCAGACGATGTCATCACGTCTATGAGCGGAAAAACAATTGAAGTATTAAATACAGATGCAGAAGGTCGCCTAGCATTAGCTGACGGTATTACGTATGCGAAAAAATTAGGTGCAAACTATCTAATTGATGTTGCGACATTAACAGGTGGTGTAATTGTTGCACTTGGAAATCATACGACAGGTGCAATGACAAACAATGAAGAGTTGTTTGAGCAAGTGCTAGAGGCATCTATGGAAACAGATGAATCAATTTGGCAATTACCGATTTTTGATCGTGATAAAGAACGCGTGAGAAACAGTAAGTTTGCTGATTTAAATAACTCACCAGGTCGTGAAGGACATGCGGTTATGGCAGGTACATTCCTAGGTGAATTCGCTGAAGAAACACCGTGGGTACACTTAGACATTGCTGGAACATCTGAAACGTCAGGAGCGCATGATTTAGGGCCGGCTGGAGCAACAGGTGCAATGGTACGTACACTTGCAACACTTGTTGAACGTTTCGGAGAAGAATAAAATTATAAGAGAAGGCTGTTCCAACATGTTGGAACAGCCTTTTTTATTATGATGACTATGGTCGTCTTATCCCACATGAACTCGTTTCACTTTATCCCGCTTTAATGGACAGTAAGACCCCCGCCTCAAAATTCAGCGAAAGCCAAGAAGTTAGGTGGGGGTCGGGCTGCCCATAAAAGTCCGATTGGTGAGGGCTAATAATCAGTGGGGGATGAAGAAAACCCCCACTGATTAAAGTTTCACTTTATAAAGAAATCGTGTATAACGTCCCATTTAAAGCGAATGAAGTGCGGCCTGTTTCTTCAGAGACAACTAAAATAAGGGCATCGCTTTTTTCTGATAAGCCAATCGCAGCTCTGTGACGTGTTCCGAGTTCAGGGTCAACTTCTGTGCTTTTCGTTAACGGAAGAATATTGGCAGCTGAAACAATATGATTATTTTTAACGAGAACGGCTCCGTCATGAAGAGGGTTACCTGGATAGAAAATGGATTCTAGTAACGGTGAGGTTAAATGAGCGTTTAATGTTGTTCCAGTTTGAATGCAAGATTCAAGTGTCTCGTTTCGTTCCACAACAATAAGAGCACCATGTTTTCGGGCGCTTAAATGCTGGACAGCTGTTGTGATGAACGATGAACTTTCCGTATACGGTGATAAATACGCTTGAATATAGTATGTAGCTGCCAATGTTTGTACATTGGCTAACATATGGTGAATATCTTCCATTTTGCACAAAATACATTCATCTTCTTTATCAATTGCTTGCCTCATAATTGATAATTCTTTCTCAGCAATTTCAATCATTTGCTTTGTTTGTATTTTGAGCTCTTCTGACAAGCCCCATTCTTGCATAATCCTCATTCCCTTTAGTGGAGTATTTAGCCATAGTGTATACAAATATTCTTAGTAAAATCCTATTAGATTGTAAAAAATATTGAGATACAGGTTGTTTTTTTCATATAATAAAGGTATGACAAGCGAGAGGAGATAGAAGTATGAACTGGAAACAAGAATTTAGTCGCTGGCTTTCATATACAGAGCTAGACGCAGAACTAAAAGAACAGTTAGAAAACATGAAGCAAGATGAGAAGAAAATTGAGGACAGCTTTTATAAAAATCTAGAATTCGGCACAGGTGGTATGCGTGGTGAACTTGGTGCTGGTACGAACCGTTTAAATGTATATACAGTTCGTAAAGCGACACAAGGATTAGCGACGTTTATTGAAAAATTAGGTGAAGAAGCGAAGAAGCGCGGTGTTGTTGTAGCGTACGATTCTCGTCATAAATCACCTGAATTCGCAATGGAAGTAGCTGCTACACTTGGTGCACACGGCATCACAACATATGTGTTTGAAAGCTTACGTCCAACGCCAGTGCTTTCTTTCGCAGTTCGTCATTTACATACAGTGAGTGGAATCGTTCTTACGGCAAGCCATAATCCACCTGAATATAACGGTTATAAAGTATACGGTGAAGACGGTGGGCAGTTGCCTCCAAAAGAAGCTGATGAGTTAATTAGCTATGTAGATGCAGTAGAGGATGAGTTAACAGTTGAGGTTGCTAATGTGGAGCAATTAAAAGCTGATGGTTTATTACATATTATTGGACAAGAAGTAGATGATGCATATGCAGCAGAATTGAACAATGTCATCATTAATAAAGAAATGGTACAAAATGTTGGGAAAGACTTAAAAATCGTCTTTACACCATTACACGGAACATCAAATATTTCTGTACGCCGTGGTTTAGAAGAAGTTGGATTTACAGATGTAACAGTTGTAAAAGAGCAAGAGTTACCAGATCCGAACTTCTCTACAGTTAAATCACCGAACCCAGAAGAGCATGCAGCGTTTGAGTATGCTATTCGTGACGGTGAGAAGGTAGGCGCAGATGTGTTAATCGCAACGGATCCTGACGCTGACCGCCTTGGCGTAGCAGTTCGTAATCACGATGGTGAGTTCCAAGTATTAACTGGTAACCAAACAGGTGCATTAATGCTTGATTACTTATTATCTCAAAAGAAAGAAAACAGAACACTTCCAGAGAACGGTGTTGTATTAAAAACAATCGTAACATCTGAAATTGGCCGTACAATCGCGAAAGCATACGGTTTAGATACAGTTGATACGTTAACTGGATTTAAATTTATTGGTGAGAAAATTAAACAGTATGAAGAAAGCGGACAATACGAATTCCAATTCGGTTATGAGGAAAGCTATGGTTATTTAATCCGTCCATTCTGTCGTGATAAAGATGCAGTACAATCTGTTCTATTTGCATGTGAAGTAGCTGCATACTACAAGTCACAAGGGAAAACGTTATACGATGGTCTATTAGAAGTATTTGAGAAGTATGGTTTCTTCCGTGAAGATCTTGTATCGTTAACGCTAAAAGGAAAAGATGGAGCGGAACAAATCCAAGAAATGATGGCAACATTCCGTGAAAATCCTCCGAAAGAAGTAGCTGGCTTAACAGTTGTAGCAGTTGAAGACTATAAAGCGAGCATCGTTACATCTTTACAAGATGGACATAAAGAAGAGATTCACTTACCGAAATCAAATGTGTTAAAATATCAATTAGAAGATGGTTCATGGTTCTGCCTACGTCCATCTGGAACTGAACCGAAGATTAAGTTCTACTTCGGTGTTCAAGACAATTCTTTACAAAATAGTGAACAAAAGTTACTTACTATTAAAGAAGATATTATGAATCGTTTATAATATAAAGTAATTTTAAGTAGTAGGGAACAAAAGGGAGTGAAACCTCCCTTTTGTTCTATGTAAGGAAATGATCGTTATTGATTCTGACAGAAGAGAGGGTATTTTGTGATGAAAAGAGTAAGAAAAGCGATAATCCCGGCAGCTGGATTAGGAACACGTTTTTTACCAGCTACAAAAGCAATGCCAAAAGAAATGTTACCGATAGTAGATAAACCGACTATCCAATACATTGTAGAAGAAGCAATAAAATCAGGAATCGAAGATATTATTATCGTTACTGGTAAAACGAAGCGCTCGATTGAAGATCATTTTGATAATGCATTTGAGTTAGAGCAAAACTTATTAGAAAAGAAAAAGTATGAGTTACTTGAAAAAGTACAGGCTTCTTCAAAAATGGTAGATATTCACTATATCCGTCAAAAAGAACCAAAAGGATTAGGGCATGCAGTTTGGTGTGCACGTAAATTCATCGGTGATGAGCCATTCGCTGTTTTATTAGGTGATGATATCGTTCAAGCTGAAAAACCATGTTTACGTCAATTAATTGAAGAATATGATAAAACGCTTTCTTCTGTTATTGGTGTACAAACGGTTCCAGAAGATGAAACACACCGTTACGGAATTATCGACCCATTAGAGCAAGAAGGACGTCGTTACCAAGTTCGCAATTTCGTTGAGAAACCAGCAGCAGGTACAGCACCTTCAAACTTAGCAATTATGGGACGTTACGTTTTAACACCTGAAATCTTCATGTTCTTAGAACAGCAACATGTTGGTGCTGGTGGTGAAATTCAGTTAACAGATGCAATCCAAAACTTAAACGAAATTCAACGTGTATTCGCTTACGATTTCGAAGGAACGCGTTATGATGTAGGTGAAAAGTTAGGATTCGTTCAAACGACAATTGAAATGGCCCTGCAACACCCAGAATTACGTGATGACATGGTTCCAATGATGCAGAAAATTTTAGAAAAACACATGAATCAAAATTCTTAATAGAAAAAAGAGTTATTTCAGTACACTGAAATAACTCTTTTTTATTATGAAATCGTTGAATGAGAATGCTGATAAGCAGAACGGCGTACAGCATAGTATATGCGAGGTGCGATAATAGCACCGATAATTGTAAATGCAATATCTTTTACTGCAAACCACATCATAATCATCCAAGCAGCTTTATAACTCATATTACCACCCATAAAGAAATTGACTGCCCCGTACATATAAGTAGTACCGATAATATAAGTTAAAATGATTCCTGTGAAAGAGGCAATTGCAAATGTACTGAATGTTGGTCGTTCTTTTTGTTCTACTAGTTTTCCTGATACGTAAGCAACGATAATAAATGCAATAATAAAACCACCAGTAGGATCTAAAAGTGCGCCGAATCCAGCTTTGAAGTTAGCGAAGATTGGTGCACCAGCTAAGCCAACGAGCATATACACAGTCATTGATAATGCGCCAAGTCTACTTCCAAGAAGAAGCCCTGCTAAAATTGCGAAAAATGGTTGCATAGATAATGGGATGCCCGCCACTTGCAGGAATGGTGCCCAAGATACAATATTGGCACCAATGGCCATAAGAGCGACGAACATGGCAGCTAATGCTAAATCTAAAACATGAAATCTTCTCATAATGTTAACCTCCTGTTGTTTTTAGGTTAACATTATCGTAGCGAAAATATTTACTTGTTGTCAATCAAAATATTTTGATAAGAAGGCTTCAAATAATCTCTTAGCAACGTATACGGAATACGAAATTGCGGAATTCCGCTTGAATAAGGAGCAATCTCATATAAAGGGAAATAAATGACGAGATTG
This sequence comes from Bacillus sp. HY001, assembly GCF_007558965.1. Taxonomy (NCBI): domain Bacteria; kingdom Bacillati; phylum Bacillota; class Bacilli; order Caryophanales; family Bacillaceae; genus Bacillus; species Bacillus sp. HY001. The sequence continues at coordinate 11,276 of NZ_VLTE01000071.1, forward strand.
TCTGGTTCTAAAAAGAAGTGGAAATTTTTCGTTCTCATGACTTTTTCAGTTGCATCGGGAAAATAGATGCTTTCATTTTGTTTAATTTGCCTTACAATTTCAGCACGGATGACTTCTTTATATGTATCTGCTTTTTGAAATAAATCGTCTAAGTGTAGTAGCTTTTTTTCGTTTAAATCAAATGTGTTTGCCTTCCACGTATAAAGACCGTGTGCTCCGCCTGTATATTGATAGTAATTCACATATAGACTAAGAAAAGGTGGTTTATTTAAGGAGACTTTATAATCAACATTCGCCACATACGGGTGAAATGGTGTACTAGATCCTTCTGTTTCTTTATAATATTTTTTTGCGTCTTTTTCTAATTTGGCTTTAAATTTGTCAGTAGATTTCTTGTAATAGAAATTGAGCTTATTTTGAAATTTAGAATCGGAAAAATTGTGAAAAGAAGGTCTGTTAATTTGATATTCTATATAAGGTTTCTTACCTTTTTGCGTCACAGTCTGAACATCGATTGTCAGGTTGGATGCTTTGGCTGCTAGTGCACAATTTGGTACAATAGTCAGCAAGGAGAACATAAGCAGTAATATACAAAATTTCTGTTTCATTTAGGTGAAACCTCCTTATATAAGTGTTATAAGTAGTTTGAAAATAAACAGGTAAAATTATACATTTAATTAAAGTAAGAGAAGGGGGAAACGAGATGGCAAAAACTTTAATGGATTCACTTGGAATCGAGTTGTTAGAGATGACAGAGGATAAGGTAGTTGCTACGATGCCTGTAGATGAGCGTACGCATCAGCCGTTTGGATTTTTACATGGTGGTGCATCCCTTGCATTAGCAGAAACAGTAGCAAGCGTTGGTTCATACAATTTAATTGATCAAGAGAAATGTATTTGTTTCGGTCTAGAAATTAATGCAAATCACATTCGCTCAAAGAAAGATGGAATTGTAACAGCGATTGGGACACCGATACATAGAGGACATTCAACGATGGTTTGGGATGTGCGTATCATCGATGAAAATGATGATTTACTATGCATATCACGATGTACAGTAGCAATTAAAGAAAAACGTGAAAAGTAAAAAAGAGGCGCTCTCATGAGCGCCTCTTTTTCTTATAATTAGAACTGGATTTTCTTCTCTAAGAAACCTTTTAGTTCGCTAATTGGCATACGAACTTGTTCCATTGTGTCACGGTCACGTACTGTAACAGCTTTGTCTTCAACTGAGTCGAAGTCGTAAGTGATACAGAATGGTGTACCGATTTCGTCTTGACGACGGTAACGTTTACCGATAGAACCAGTTTCGTCAAAGTCTACCATGAAGTCTTTAGCTAGTTCTGCGAATACTTCAGTAGCACCTTCAGATAGCTTTTTAGATAATGGTAAGATTGCTGCTTTGTATGGTGCTAAAGCAGGGTGGAAACGAAGAACTGTACGAGAATCGTTTTCTAATTGCTCTTCTTCATATGCATCACATAAGAATGCTAATGTTACGCGATCAGCACCTAAAGATGGCTCGATGCAGTACGGTACGTAACGCTCATTCGTTTGTGGATCGATATAGTTAAAGTCTTCGTTAGAGTGTTCCATGTGACGTTTTAAATCGAAGTCTGTACGAGATGCTACGCCCCATAGTTCGCCCCAACCGAATGGGAATCGGAATTCAATATCAGTTGTTGCGTTACTGTAGTGAGATAACTCTTCTTCACCGTGGTCACGAAGACGCATGCTTTCTTCAGTCATACCAAGTGAAAGTAACCAGTTCTTACAAGTTTCGCGCCAGAATGCGAACCACTCTAAATCTTCACCAGGCTTACAGAAGAATTCAAGCTCCATTTGTTCGAATTCACGTGTACGGAATGTGAAGTTACCAGGCGTGATTTCGTTACGGAAGCTCTTACCGATTTGGCCAATACCAAATGGAAGTTTTTTACGCATAGAGCGTTGTACGTTTTTGAAGTTTACGAAAATACCTTGTGCTGTTTCAGGACGAAGGAAGATTTCGTTTGTGCTAGACTCTGTAACACCTTGGAAAGTTTTGAACATTAAGTTGAACTGACGGATTTCAGTGAATTCTTCACTACCACAATCAGGACATTTTACTTCATGCTCTTTCATTAAGTCAGCCATTTGGTCGAAAGTAAGACCATCAACAACCATTTCGATGCCTTTTGCATCTAATGCATCTTCAATTAATTTGTCAGCACGGTGACGCGCTTTACATTTTTTACAGTCGATCATTGGATCGTTGAAGTTACCAACGTGACCAGAAGCGATCCAAGTTTTTGGGTTCATTAAAATAGCTGCGTCTAAACCAACGTTGTATGGAGATTCTTGAATGAATTTTTTCCACCAAGCTTTTTTAACGTTATTTTTTAATTCGATTCCAAGTGGACCGTAATCCCAAGTGTTTGCAAGACCACCGTAAATTTCAGAACCAGGGAAAACAAAACCGCGATGTTTCGCTAAGTTTACAACTTGTTCCATTGAATACATAATAAAATCCTCCTTTTGAAAGTTAACGTATTGGCGATGACGTGCTCAGATACTAGTGAAACGAGCGGTATATGCTTTGAAAACATAAAAAAACGCTCATCCCAAGGCTTAATTGCCTAGGGACGAGCGTTTGCCCGCGGTTCCACCCTAGTTGATACACTAAAGGTGCATCCACTTTATCACGTATTGCTCGAGACTGCCGTTTCCTTGCGGCTTCAGGCTTTCACTATCCCTGAATCGCTTTTTGTGCAAGTACTTATAAGTCCGTCATCGCTACTTATATTAATAATAATGAACATATTCTAACACGTTCTTTTTTAAATCTCAATAGAGGAACGCGTCTATCTATGATAGAGTCTCGCCTATTTTTTCGTTATTTATTCCGTAATTTTCTTTAATGTGCTTAATTGCTTCACGTTTACTAAGCGGGGCAAGCTCGTTATTTTGCACGTATTCCCAAACGACATCGGGCTTTGTTTTTGCATATTCGCGAAGGACCCAGCCAATCGCTTTTTGAATGAAAAATTCTTTTGAAGAATGTAGTTGTCCAATAATCCAGAAAAGAAGTTCTTCATCCATTTTTTGTTTATATTTTAGCTGGAATAAAATAGCGGCGCGTTGCAACCATATGTTATCTGATGCAATCCATTTTGGAATATAGGCAGAAATTAATTCTGGATGTTTTAAAAAGATATTCCCTAAAAATGTAGGAACGATGCTATCGACAGAATCCCACCAAGATTTTGTTACAATGAGTTCTTCTAAAAACGGGATATGTGTTTCGTTTATATGCTTTTTATATTTTTGCATAATATCGAGTGCTACTGCCTGAAATTCACGTTCTGGTAAATCCCAAAGCTCACGTACGATAATTTGGAAATCTTTTGGATCTGGGAGAGTATGTATTTGAATAACGTCTTTCAATAGTTGTCTTCTCTCAGGAGTTTGAATACCGAGAAACGGGAAGTGATTTTTCATATAACGTGCCATCGGTTCTGCTTTTTCCGGATTTTTATGAGCTATGAAATGCTCTTGTAATGCTTGTACAAATGGATGCATCAGTTGTTCTCCTCTCTAATTATCTTACTCCTATTATTATACAGAGAGTTTGGTTAAATTTTAAAACATAACTTGCAATGTAATGAAATATGTTGAAAGTAGAGAGGAGAGGATAAGATGGAAGATCAAGGCGTACTAGCAGGTTTCTTTGCTCTTAGTTTTGCGTTTATTCTTGTTGTATTGATTTGGGCAATTATTGCGTATTTATTAACAGCTTTTGCACTGTATACGATGGCGAAAAATGATGGTGCAACGGATGGTGCTCTTGCGTTTATTCCTTTTTTAAATAGTAAGATATGGGGGGATTTAGCGAAAGATAAATTACCAGATTTCTTAAAAGAAGAAGCAGGATGGAAAGTATTTGGCATATATGTCGCGTGTTTCATTTTTAACTTCGTACCAATTCTATATTTAATAGCAACAGCTGTATCGATTGTGCTATCTATTTATCTTATCTACGCAATTTTAGATAGATACGGAACGAATTCTATATTGTTTACGATTATTCATACAATCACGTTTTCGGTTTTCTTACCGATTCACTTATTTATTATTCGGAATGAGCCAGTAAGATATAACGAGTAGATATATGCATGGAGCTGTTTCAAAGTTATTTTGGAACAGCTTTTTGTTGATCAAAAAAGGGCTGCCACATAGGACAGCCCTTTTCTACTACATAAGGTAGCGTAAATAAATATAAATATGAGAAATGATTAATGAAACGATCATAATTGGGAAGCCGACTTTAAGGAATTCCATGTAGCTAAATTTATGGCCCTCACGACTTGCGATACCTGCAACAATTACGTTAGCAGAAGCTCCGATTAATGTTCCGTTTCCACCTAGACAAGCACCTAATGCTAATGCCCACCATAATACGTCGATTTGTGCGTCAGAAGGTGATAATCCTAGCCCAACTGCCATATCGTTAATAAGTGGGATCATTGTTGCAACGAATGGAATGTTATCAATTGTTGCAGAGGCGATACCAGATACCCATAAAATAAGGATTGATGCGTAAGAAATATCTCCGCCCGTTATGCCAATCACCTTTTGCGCTAACATTTTGATAAGACCGATATCGATAAGTCCTCCAACGAGTACGAATAGTCCTGCGAAGAAGAAGATTGTTACCCATTCTACACTTGCGAATACCTCTTCAATTTCATGTTCTTTCACACCGATTAGCATAAGTACAGTAGCACCAGTTAAAGCGATGATGGCTGCATCAACATGGAAAATCGAATGAGTCATGAAACCTAAGATTGTAAGTCCAAGTACTGTTAAAGATTTTTTCATTAATACTGGATCTTTAATGTATTGCTTTTCATCTAGACTCATTAATTTCTTAACTTGTACAGGATCAGCAATTAATTGTTTACGGTACATGAAGTAAAGTATTGTCGCTGTCACACCAATAATAATGATTACGATAGGTGCTAAGTTGAATAAGAACGCATTGAAATCTAAATGCTTATTTGCAGAACCGATCATAATGTTAGGTGGATCACCAATTAATGTTGCTGTTCCTCCAATGTTTGAAAAAATAATTTCAGAAAGTAAATAAGGAACAGGATTTACTTGCAGTATGCGCGTAATAGATAAAGTAACTGGAACAACAAGAAGTACAGTTGTAACGTTATCTAGAAATGCGGAACCAAGTGCAGTAAGTAAGGAAAGTGAAATTAAAATTTTAATTGGATTTCCTTGTGCTCCTTTTGCTGCTTTAATGGCAACGTATTGGAAGACGCCCGATTTACTCGTAATATTCACCAGAATCATCATACCGATGAGTAGTGTAATCGTCCCCCATTCAATATGTTTCGTAAAGGCGTTGTGTAAATCAACGACCCCCATAATTACCATGAGTGCTGCGCCAAGAAGTGCGATGACAGCGCGATTAATTTTTTCAGAAATAATAATGGCATATGTAATTAAAAAGACTGCGATAGCAAAATAATACTGCCAGTTTGCGAGCTCTTGCGTTGTTTCGTGCAAAACTCTCATCTCCTTTCATTCACTTTTCTTAGTGTGTCAAAAAATTAACTAGATGAAACACACATAACGTCATTATAAAGTAGAAAAAAGGGGGATGTAAATGAAAGGGCTTATTTTGTCATATTTTCTGCATCGGTCATTTTTTCTTATTTTTAAAAATATTTGTGGGCATTTGACATATATATAAGATACATCCAATCTGAATATTTAAAATGGAATTAGCATTCGAGCTTGTTCGTGTAGGAGTGTCAAATAGAAAGGAATGACAAAGATGATAAGGAAGGGATCGTATGGATGAACAACGATTTTTATTTTTGGATTTTGAGTTTACGATGCCCCAGCACAGAAAAAAACCAAAAGGATTTTTCCCGGAGATTATTGAGGTAGGACTCGTCTCGGTTGTTGGCTGTAAGGTAGAAGACACGTATTCAGCTCATGTTAGGCCGAAAACTTTTCCTTCTTTAACGGATCGATGTAAGAAATTTTTAGGAATCAAACAAGAAGTCGTAGATAAAGGAATTTCGTTTCCGGAACTCGTTGAAAAACTTGCAGAATATGAAAAGAGATGTAAACCAACCATTGTTACGTGGGGAAATATGGATATGAAAGTGTTGAAACATAATTGTGAAATGGCGGGAGTAGACTTTCCATTCTTAGGACAGTGTCGTGATTTATCACTTGAGTATAAGAAGTTTTTTGGGGAGAGAAATCAAACAGGATTGTGGAAAGCAATTGAGGCGTATGGAAAAGCGGGGACGGGTAAGCATCATTGTGCGCTAGATGATGCGATGACGACGTATAATATTTTTAAATTAGTAGAAAAAGATAAAGAGTATTTAGTAAAACCAGCACCTCCAACACTAGGAGAACTCGTTGATTTTTCAAAAGTGTTAAAGAAAGTGAGTACACAGTAACGACCAAATTGTACAGTATGTAATTTGGTCGTTTTGTTTTTTTAAAGTTTGTAGTCTTTTTTTAATTGTTCTAATGTTTCTAGACTACGAACCGCAAAAGGTGAATCATCTTCAGAAAATGAATTCATTTGAGTTTCTAATGCTAATTTGAGTGACTCTGTATACTCTGGAATTTCTCCTTCATATTTCTTCACCATTTGCTCCGGAATGTTCGTTTGTTCACGGAAAGCTAAAGCGCGTCTTTCATGGAAAAATGGTACGTCAGCTTGTTTTACGTTATGTAAGTCACCTTGCACCGGATGTTTTAAAACAGCTAATACTTTTACGACGTAACTGCCAGGACGGCTATTTGTAACTTCGCCGATGTATTTTCCAGTTTTATAAATACCAGTAACGATTTCGCCAATTTCAAATGTTTCTCTCATATTTTTCACCTCAAGTTTATAGTAAGGAAAGTCCACGAAGTAGTCAAAGAAATCCTTCTCTTTCGGAACGACCCCTTGAGAATATGAATCGGTTCAACTATAATTTAAAATAATATAACAGAAAATTCTGATGGTTTTTGAATCCTATAATAAGGAGTGTTCAGTATGATGCCTTTATATTTTCCGGAAGATAAAACAGAATATATTATTCCAGGGATTGTTTGTGTTCTATTTATCATTGGTGCCGTTGCTACGTGGCGTATGTTCATTCGTGTATCAAAACGAGAAGCGGAGCGGTTACAGAAAGTTGAAGAAAAACTGTTAGCGGAAAAGAAACAGTAACTCATTTTTGTATGTTTCCCTCTATGCTCGGACAATCTAAGGGCAGAATATATTTTGGAGGGAATAGAATGAAGAAACGGCTTTTTTTCAGTTGTTGTTTATTATTTCTGATGGCAGGTTGTGACCAAGGAAAGCCGAAAGAAATTGACGTGAAATTACATAATGCTTCAGGTGATGAAGTGGGGACTGCGAAAGTAGTGCAGCAAACAAGCGGAGTGAAAATTACGGTTAAAGGGGAAGGGTTCGCACCTGGCCCGCACGGCATACATGTACACGAAATTGGTGAGTGTAAAGCACCACGATTTGAATCATCTGGGAATCATTTTAATCCTGATAATAAAAAGCATGGTCTTCTTAATCCGAAAGGTGCAGAAAATGGTGATTTACCGAACGTAATTGCAGACGGTTCTGGAAAGATTAAAGCAGAAATCGATGCGCCGCATATAACACTTGAAGAAGGAAAAACGACGATTCATAGAAAAGATGGAGCGTCTATTATTATTACAGAAAACGCTGATGATGGTATGACACAACCGACAGGTAAATCAGGTGATCGAATTGCTTGTGGTGTTATTGTAAAAAAAGCGTCGGATATGAAGAAAAAGTAAAAGCTACCGTGCATGGTAGCTTTTTTTGTGAAACGTAAGTGAAAATATATTGATTTACCTACAAAAGAATTTAGGATGAAAATGTATGGCGCAGTCTATTTAAAATTTCTTCTAAAACAGATCTTGGACAGCCGATGTTAATTCGAATATGTTCTTCTCCGCCTAATCCGTATTTCTCACCAGGTTCAACGATGATTTTTCCTTTTTCCTCAAGTAATGTAGTGCGTTCATTTTGAGAAAGTTGTAGGCGAGAGCAATCAATCCACAATAAAAAACTACCTTCTGGTTTCGTTACAGAAAGAGCAGGTATGTGATTTTTAATATATTCACAAGCGAATTGAGCGTTATCTTCTATATATAATCGAATTTCATTTAGCCAATCGTTGCATTCTGTATAGGCACTTTGCATCGCTGTATAGGCGAATATATTTAATCCGTGGAAGCCTTGTCTATATTGAATAGATGTAAAGGCTTGACGGAGTTTTTCGTTTGGAATGATAATGATCGATGCTTGTAATCCGGCGATATTAAATGTTTTACTCGGAGCCATACAAGTAATGGTGCGCGCTGCTAATTCTTCAGATAAAGAAGCGAACGGTGTATGTGTATGGTCTGCGTAAATAATATCGGAATGAATTTCATCTGCGACAACGATTACGTTATATGTTGTGCATAACGCGCCAAGTTGTGTGAGTTCCTCTTTTGACCAAACACGGCCGATTGGATTGTGAGGGCTACAAAGAAGCATGAGTTTGACGCCTTGTTGGAATTGTTTTTCTAAATGCTCGAAGTCTATCGCATATGTATCATTTTGTTTCTGTAATGGACTTACGCATAATTGTCTATTGTTTGTTGTAACCATTTCGAAAAATGGTGGATAAATAGGTGGTTGTACGAGAACAGATTCATTTTCCTTTGTGAAGGCCTGTATGCTCGTACTAAGAGCTGGAACGATTCCGGCGCTAAAGACAATCCATTCTTTTTGAATATCCCAGTTGTATTGTTTTTTTGTCCAGTTACAAATAATATCTCCCATATTTTCGGGAGGAAGTGTGTAGCCGAAAATAGGATGCTCGATACGTGTTTTTAAAGCAGTTTGAATTGGTTGTGGTACTTCAAAATCCATATCAGCAATCCAAGCATGGATAAGTTCTTCGTTTTTATATGTATCCCATTTTGTACTATGAGTTCCACGACGATTGACTGTTTTATGAAATAGTTGCATAAGTTTGCCCCCTTCTTCTGTAAAACCGATAAGTTATGAAAGTTCTCTCTCTTCTTATAGAATAGCTGATGTGATAGGATAAAGAAAAGTATTAAAAAGTGAAAAGGCGGGAAGCGAATGGGTACATATGAAAAGATGATAGAGGTTGTGAAGAATTGGGATCCGTTTCAAATGGGACCGGAGTTTTATGAAACAGAAGCGAGCGATGTTGTGAACGTCGTAAGTGTGTTTGATGATTCGAAATACATCGCAAAGAAGATTCAACATATATACTTTATGTCTTTTGAGGAAGTACCTGCGCTTGAAAAATGTGAGAAGTTAGCTGTGGAATTACTTGTAATAAAAGAAGGTGGAAGTTGTTCATTGTAGGCTGTCGGAATTTCCGACAGCCTTTTACATTATTGCGCAGAGAAAGCGATGATTTCTTCATAAACGTTTTCAGGTTTTTCTTCAGGGAGTAAATGCCCTGTGTTTTCGTAAGAGATAAATTTTGAATTCGGTAAATCTTTGTGTAGTCGATGACCTACATGTACAGGGACGACGCGATCTTTTTCACCCCAAATGAGTAGTGTAGGTGTTTCGATTTTTTGTAATTCAGTTGAAGATAGGTCACCTTCACGATCTCGTATCATACGAGTTAAAGCAGGGAATATACGATTGTCATAAAAAGGAGCAGAGTAGCCTTCCTTCATTTCATCGTCAATTAATGAGTGATCATGAACGACATTCATTAAGTTATGAACGATGCCGCGCCGAATAATCCAGTTCTTTACGTACAAATGAAAGAACGGTAAATAAGAAGAGTACAGTAAAGGTAAGGTTGCGCGTGCTAAATAGCTAGAGCTACATAGTAAAATTGTCTTTGAGATTAATTCAGGACGTATACGGTTTACATAAAGAGAAATTTGCCCACCCATAGAATGCCCAACTAACACAATATTTGAGAGAGATAAATGTTCAATTAAATCGATAATAATCGTTGCTAAATTGTGATAAGAATACTTAAACAGATGAGACTTATCACTTTTTCCGAATGGTGGTAAATCAAGAGCCAGTACTGTTCCTGCTTTCGATAGTAAAGGAATAAGACGGCGGTAACTGAATGAGGAAGATAAAAAGCCGTGAATGAGCACGAAAGTAGGACGTTCCGTTTTGTTATCATGTTCATACAATTCGTAATGAATAGTAGTGCCGCGAGTGGAAAAAGTGAAATAAGGACAAGTATATTCGTGATTCATTTTTTGTCACTCCATTGATTTTTGTTCATATCATTTCCAAGGAAGAAGAAAATATGTTAACAAAAAAAGGCAAGATGACGATGTCATCTTGCCTTTCGCTTATTCAGTATTATCCGCGAACAATATTAGGCGGTGTTTTTCCTTGTAACCCTGCAACTAAATTTTCAGCCGCTGTCATAGCCATTTGCTGCCTTGTTTTTAATGTTGCAGATCCGATGTGCGGTAAAGTCACAACGTTTTGTAAGGATAAGAGCGGATTATCTTTTTGAATCGGCTCTTGTGTAAACGTATCGATGCCTGCTGCAAAGATTTTCTTTTCTGTTAATGCATGGATTAACGCTTCTTCATCTACTGTTTTCCCGCGAGAAGCATTAATGAAGATTGCTGTTTCTTTCATTAATGAGAATTCCTTTTCTCCAATAAGATGATACGTTTCATCTGTTAGTGGAGTAAGAAGGACAATAAAGTCAGACTGCTTTAGTAGCGTCTGTAAATCACAATATGTAGCATCGAATTTTTGCTCTGCTTCTTCTTTACGGCGACGATTATAATAAAGAACATTCATATCAAATCCGAATTTCGCTCGTTTTGCAACGGCTTCACCAATTCGTCCCATCCCGATAATACCGATTGTACTATGGTGTACATCCAGTCCGAAGTGCTCTTTTCCAATTTCGGCATTCCATTCGCCATTTTTTACGTAAGAGTCGAGTTCGCAGACGCGGCGACCAGCAGATAGCATAAGAGCGAAAACGAGATCAGCTACTGTATCATCTAGTACGTATGGTGTATTCGTTCCGATGACATTATGCTTTTCCATCGCTTCTAAATCAAAATTATCGTAACCGACAGAAATGTTGCTTACTACTTTTAAGTGAGGAGCTATATCTAATAATTCTTCATTAATAGCAGATCCAAAATTTAATAAACCATCTTTATCTTGTATTTTCTCCAATAGAACATCGCGAGGTACTTTCTCATTTTGCTCCCATTTTTCATAATCACAGTGTTCTGATAAATATTTTTCTACAAATGTTGGAACTGGTTCGGCAATATAAATTTTTGGTTTCACGGTTCCATCCCCTTTCGCTTTATCACGCATTTTTCCGCTGATTAAAGTTTCACTTTATTTTGACATAATTCACTAAAAAAATCTTCTTTTCAAACTGGAAAGGGTATTTGTATAATTTAGACACAAAGGAAAAGGAAGGATGATTTATATGGTGACAGAAAAGGAATTAGAATTATTAGCTTGTCTTGAAAAAAGTAGTCGATTAACTGTAGATACATTAGCGAAGCTGTTAAATATAGAAGTAGAAGAAGTAAAGAAAATGGTGGAGAAATTAGAAGCGGAAAAGATTATCGTGGATTATGTAACACATATCGATTGGACGAAGGTGAAAGAACATACAGGTTTAACGGCGATGATCGATGTGAAAGTTACGCCAAAGCGCGGCGTTGGGTTCGATGCGGTTGCTGAACAAATTTATCGTTATTCAGAAGTGAAGTCTGTGTATTTAATGTCAGGGACATATGATCTGTCTATTACATTAGAAGGAAAGACAATGGGAGAAGTAGCGATGTTTGTTTCTGAGAAATTAGCAACAATTGAATCTGTCGTTTCTACGACAACTCATTTCATTTTGAAGAAGTATAAACATGAGGGAATTATTTATGAAAAAAACGATGATGATAAGCGGATTGTGGTGACACCATGAAGCAATTTGAACTATCTAGAGCAGCAGAATCTTTACAACCATCAGGTATTCGAAAGTTTTTCGATTTAGCAGCGAATATGAAAGGTGTTATTTCTCTTGGAGTAGGAGAGCCTGACTTTGTTACACCTTGGAATGTAAGGCAAGCATGTATCCGTTCTTTAGAACAAGGATATACGTCCTATACAGCAAATGCAGGATTATTGGAGCTCCGTCAAGAAATAGCAAAGTATCTAAAAAAACAATTTGCAGTATCTTATGATCCAAACGATGAAATCATTGTTACAGTTGGAGCGAGTCAGGCGTTAGATGTAGCGATGCGTGCCATTATAAATCCTGATGATGAAGTACTCATTATTGAACCAAGTTTTGTTTCTTATGCACCGCTTGTGACATTAGCTGGAGGAGTTCCAGTTCCTGTGGCGACTACTTTAGAAAATGAGTTTAAAGTACAACCAGAACAAATTGAAGCAGCTATTACAGCGAAAACAAAGGCAATTTTACTTTGTTCACCAAATAACCCAACAGGTGCGATGTTAAATAAATCCGAGCTTGAAGAAATAGCAGTGATCGTTGAAAAATACAATTTAATCGTATTATCTGATGAAATTTATGCAGAGCTTGTATACGACGAAGTATATACAAGTTTCGCGAGTATTAAAAATATGCGTGAGCATACGATTTTAATTTCAGGATTTTCAAAAGGATTTGCGATGACAGGATGGCGCCTCGGTATGATTGCAGCTCCTGTTCATTTTTCAGAATTAATGCTCAAAATCCACCAATATTCCATGATGTGTGCACCGACGATGTCTCAGTTCGCAGCACTCGAAGCGTTACGCGCGGGGAATGATGAAGTAATTCGAATGAGAGATAGTTATAAGAAACGACGTAATTTTATGACGACATCATTCAATGAAATGGGATTAACATGCCATGTACCGGGCGGAGCGTTTTATGTCTTTCCTTCCATTTCTTCAACTGGATTATCTTCAGCGGAATTTGCAGAACAGTTATTATTAGAAGAAAAAGTGGCTGTTGTACCTGGAAGTGTATTTGGCGAAAGTGGTGAAGGATTTATTCGTTGCTCGTATGCAACATCGCTTGAACAACTAATGGAAGCAATGAAGAGAATGGAACGGTTTATAGAAAATAAAAAAAGGACAAAACGTAATACGTTTTGTCCATAAAAGGGGGGGAATACTAGAAAGCCATGTGTTAGTATTCTATCCCAATATTGGAGAATTATACGTACTACAGGAAATTTTTCGTTAATTTTGAATGAGTTCTGTCATAGTGGTATAATTTACTAATATAAGGTATGCGTATCCTGAGTCGCTTTACTTAGGGTATGTACTAACTAATCGGATATTTAACAATAAATCATCTGCTTTGCTATCTACAATTGTAGAGAAAATGGTAAACGTATGGGAGTGTTTCATATGTCAGAACAATATACAACAGGAGTGGTTGTAACAGGGAAAGTGACTGGGATTCAAGATTACGGTGCATTTGTAGCATTAGATGCAGAAACACAAGGGCTTGTGCATATATCTGAAATTACAAATGGATATGTAAAGGATATTCATGACTTTTTAAAAGTCGGCGATACAGTAGAAGTAAAAGTACTTTCAATTGATGAAGAACACAGAAAAATGAGTTTATCGTTAAAAGCGGCGAAAAGAAAGCAAGGACGGATTCTTATACCGAATCCATCTGAGAACGGATTTAATACGCTGCGAGAAAAGCTAACAGAATGGATTGAAGAGTCCGAGTTAACAAAGTAAAAGAGGAGCGCATATGAGCGTTCCTCTTTTACTTTGTCTTATGATATATATTTGCAAATATGATTGCATGCAATCATATTCGTATGTCGGAGGTGAAATAAAGACATACTGACTAGTGGATTTCGTTCGTTTCTGGGTGAGTACCAAGATTTTCTGATGGTTTAAAGAGTAAACCAAGATTGATAAGCCCAGAAATACCGACGATGCCGTAAATAATACGTGAAAGAGCTGAGTTTTGTCCACCGAAAATGGCTGCCACTAAGTCAAACTGGAAGAACCCGATTAGTCCCCAGTTCACAGCACCAATTACAGTAAAGACTAATGCGATACGTTGCAGAGTACTCATGAAAAAGCCCCCCTTAATTGTGAAGCATGAGCAAGCGATGAGTTAATTAACTCTTTTATAGAATGGGGTAGTTATGTTGTTTTTATACATAAAAAATATAAGAAAAAGGATGTATATACATCTATACCGAAAAATGCGAATTTTTATGCAAAAAATGAACTTTTTCTAAAAAATATATATTGGTTACGTTTACAATTGTTGAATCGCTTGATTTACAACTTCAGTTTCGCTAAAGTGAATACAGAAATACATATACATTATTGGAGGGAAAAAGATGAGTACACATGTAACGTTCGACTATTCTAAAGCGTTATCCTTCATCGGTGAACATGAAATCACTTATTTACGTGATGCAGTGAAAGTAACACATCACGCAATCCACGAAAAAACTGGAGCTGGGAACGATTTCCTTGGGTGGGTAGACCTTCCGCTTCAATATGACAAAGAAGAATTTGCTCGCATTCAAAAATGCGCAGAAAAAATTAAAAATGACTCTGACATTTTACTTGTTGTAGGTATCGGTGGTTCTTACCTAGGAGCACGTGCAGCAATCGAAATGTTAAATCATTCTTTCTACAACACGCTATCTAAAGAACAACGTAAAACTCCACAAGTGCTATTTGTTGGACAAAACATTAGCTCCACTTACATGAAAGATTTAATGGACGTATTAGAAGGTAAAGACTTCTCTATTAACGTTATTTCCAAATCAGGTACAACAACAGAGCCGGCACTAGCATTCCGTATTTTCCGTAAGTTATTAGAAGAAAAGTATGGACAAGAAGAGGCTCGCAAACGTATTTATGCAACGACAGATAAAGCACGTGGTGCATTAAAAACATTAGCTGATAACGAAGGTTACGAAACATTCGTTATTCCAGATGATGTTGGAGGACGTTTCTCTGTATTAACGCCAGTTGGTTTATTACCAATCGCAGTAAGTGGCTTAAATATTGAAGAGATGATGAAAGGTGCAGCTGCTGGTCATGGTGACTTCGGTGCATCAGAGCTAGAAGAAAACCCAGCTTACCAATATGCAGCAGTTCGTAATGCTTTATACAATAAAGGAAAAACAATTGAAATGCTTGTTAACTATGAGCCAGCACTTCAATACTTCTCTGAGTGGTGGAAACAGTTATTTGGTGAAAGTGAAGGAAAAGATCAAAAAGGTATTTTCCCATCTTCAGCAAACTTCTCAACTGACTTACACTCATTAGGCCAATACGTTCAAGAAGGTCGTCGTGACTTATTCGAAACAGTTCTGAAAGTAGGTAAATCTACGCATGAACTAACAATCGAATCAGAAGAAAACGATTTAGACGGATTAAACTACCTTGCTGGTGAAACTGTAGACTTCGTAAACACAAAAGCATACGAAGGTACATTACTTGCACATAGCGATGGTGGAGTACCAAACTTAATCGTAAATATCCCTGAATTAAATGAGTACACATTCGGTTACCTTGTATACTTCTTCGAAAAAGCATGTGCGATGAGCGGCTACTTATTAGGCGTAAATCCATTTGATCAACCAGGAGTAGAAGCATACAAGAAAAACATGTTTGCTTTACTTGGTAAACCAGGATTTGAAGAGTTAAAAGCAGAATTAGAAGAGCGTTTAAAATAATAAAAAGCGACCGGAATCCGGTCGCT
>NZ_VLTE01000072.1:0-14594 GCF_007558965.1 Bacillus sp. HY001
CCCCTAAACGGAAACGGTCTTGTCACTCTTCGATTTACTGGTTTTTCAATAACCCCAAAATTTGCCCAGGTAGGCAAACGCTTTTCCACATTCTTTACAGTGCCCGTTAATCCGTATTTTAGCGATAAAATGAAACATCCAATTAGTAAATATACGATAGATGAAAAATAGATAGATAGACTTATAACGATAATTGTAAGCAGCCAACCTATTAAAATAGAATTTCGCAAAGCAATATATTCCCGATTTCTTCTCAAAACAAACATTCCTTTCAAAATAAATTAGGGTATTTTTAAATGGAAAATATTTACATTTAAAAATAAGCATGATATGATACGTCTATATTAAATTTTGAAATAGCCTATAAAGGATTGTGATAGATATGTTAAAACTTGTAGTAGATAATACCGTAACAGAAACAGAACCAGAACCAAAAACAGATTCAGCTTTTTCTAACTTTTTCACCTGCAAAGACTGCGTATATTATCTTTCAAAATCAGATTCTTGCAGTCTACAATTAGCAGCTGATTCAAATAATCCCCTTATCCCTTATGAATGTGGGAACTTTGAAGAAACCTATGAAATTGGAACGGAAGATCCATTGAATTCACATATACATCAACGACTTCGTGAAGAAAAAGCGCAAATGTTAGCTGAAAATTATCCAGCACAACCTTCTATTGATCCGATTCATAAAGATGCAATGTGGTATGGAACAATAGATTTTGGTTGTTGGATTGTAAATGACTCAAAAAAACGCTTTACTCTTGCAGAACAAGTTCCTTTTAATAATAACTGCCCAGAAAAATATGCTTCTCCTTTCCCTTTACATGATCACGGAGCAAAAGAAGGCATCAGACACTATATGTGCTGGTATGTGAACGAAAAGGGCATAGGCGAATACCATCTACTTATTGGCGGTGTCATCATGAAAATTGCAGAAGGAGTTAGAAAACTTGGATTCAATGACTAATCACATCTATAAGAAAAGAATGTTAGAACATACAATAGTATTTACCCTGGTACACCTCGTACCAATTCTTATTTCAACCAGCATCATATATTTAGCCATGGAACTTTCTAATTCGGAGTGGCATATTTTGCTTAGTTATGAAGGGATATTTACAATTCTGTTCCTTATAACGAGGTTCCTAGTCTTTCAAACAAAGACAAGTATTCTTTCTATGAAACAATACGAGAAATGGTTTTCCGAGTTAAATATTATTTTAGTTTCCATTTTCCTTGTCAGTTTTGCAGGCATACCAGCTCTACTACAAGTTGTGTTCATTCTACAAATGGCACTCACTTTCTATCTGTTAGAGCGTAGTTGTCTGTATATCGAAAGATTGACAATACATAATCTCTATACAATACAAGAAATCATTTGCGACAAAAAACAACTAAAAATTGATCGAATTATTCCCTATAATGAGGAACACGGAACTCTTACCATTCAAACTAAAGATGAACAATATTTTTTATATAGAGCAGTGTATCTAAGTGGCATATTATCTCCTATAACTAAGGAAACATTTGCGGAATATGAAAGAAGTAACCTAATGGGTAGATAAAAGGTACTGAATTTAGATTCAGTACCTTTTCCATCTTTATATATGGTTCTTTACATATTAGCAAATAGCCATGGAGCGAGTACGGCTAACATACACAGCAAACAAGATCCTGTTATGACACGGTTAGACCAACGATAATACTCAGGCTGTTTCGTACTTTCATGAATCTTTCTTAAACGAATACCTGCAATTAACATAAATGGTGTGAAAATAAGTGCTGTTGCTTTAAACAGGTCTAAAAAATCCGTAAAGATGTTCATAAACGAAAATACATCGGAACTAAATAAGAAGTACACACTTAGTCTCATGGACATCATGCTAATAAATGAGAAAATCATACTCCCAGTCGCCCACTTCATCCATTGACCATTCTTTGTAATTAATGCCATAACCATGACAATAACGCCTAATACGAATGAAATAGAAAAGATATTTACTCCTACTTTAAAAGCCGGTGCATACATACCTTCAATCTTTTGTATGATTGATGAGCCAAATGAATCATCTTTCTCTGTTGCTTTTGCTCGATTGTTTAATCCCTTTTGAAAGGACGACGAAAGTTCGCTCCCTTTTCCTTCATTAAAACTTGGTTTTACAGAAGCTTGAGCCGCTTGTAAGGGTATAAGTAGTAAAATCATTAAAATAAGCGTACATAGGACTCCAATCATCCCTTTTTCTTGTTTCATCACACATCACCCGCTAATTTCGGTTTAACGCTTTTTAATTTGATTTGATTTCCTTCCGCAACATAATAAAGATCTGCTGCATAATAGATATTTGCTTTCGTATATGCTCCCATAATAGCATTCGCAATTTCTTCCTTCTCTACTGCAATGTATGTTTCATTTTCATTGTAAAATTCAATTTCAATTCGATTAATATTATTATTTAGTACTGTGATATGTAACTCTTTTAGGCTATCTAGACGATTTCCTAATCCACATACTAATTTAAATACTTTATTTGCAATTGTTGGTGGTTTAACATAAGTCGTATTAAAATGAAGAGTTTCATCATCTATCACACCATCTTCCTCAACTTCACACGTCATAATGAAAGAATGATTTTGCTTTT
Source organism: Bacillus sp. HY001 (assembly GCF_007558965.1). Lineage (NCBI taxonomy): Bacteria > Bacillati > Bacillota > Bacilli > Caryophanales > Bacillaceae > Bacillus > Bacillus sp. HY001. The sequence continues at coordinate 2,646 of NZ_VLTE01000072.1, forward strand.
CGATTTCTTGTTGACTCAACTTACGATCAATGACATACTTCACGCTTGTTGACAGGTTTTCTATATATTCATCCAGTTCGGTATTTGAAATTTTAACCTCTGAGAATTCCGGAAAAATCATATAAGCATGTACATTTGAGCTACTTTTACTTACACGTAATACCTGAACTTGTTTCTTTTCATAGCGCACCGTTTGTTCTAATTTTTCTACTACATTGTTACTTAGGGAATTAATAATCATTTACATTCACCTTTCAAAATTGTTATTTTTTTAACTCATAAATATTTTTTACTTCATATAATCCTCATGTTTGGATTTAATCTATTTTAAGCATTGTAATATTGCGGAGAGTTCTCAGTTCTCCTGTTTTAAGATTATAATCACTTAATCTTAAACATTTTAATATTACAATGACGTACAATGTCTCATTATAGTCGAATATTCTTATATGGTGAATCATTCTGTCCCACTCATTTGTACAAAAATAAAAAAATGTTTTATCCTTGTACAAATGAGTGGAAAAATGCTGCATTCATACTATCTGTCTATAAAAATACAACTAGGAAATTAATTTATATATTCCCTAGTTGTCTATCACTCCATTCAACTAATGTATAAGAATACGGTGAATCAATTTGTAATTCTAAATACAACGGTTGATTTTCTGGTAAGATTTCTCCCTCTGTATGAATCCAATAACGCTTGTTATCCGACATATTCAGTACGCGTGTCAGTCCTTGTTCTCGTCTTATTACTTTTGCAGTCCACCCAACCCGATTCATATCTTCTACCTCTGATACTCCTTGTGGAAAAGGTAGATTCTGTTCTGTTTCTAGTGGGATTGGCAACTGTTTTAGTTCCGAAAACGTCTCCTCATATTTAAATACTTCCTCTGGTATATCCTCATCGCTCGGAAAAGGAATTCCATATTCTGCTTCAGAAGCAGGAGTATGATGAAATTCTTCAGCATACTCCACTTCTTTTGCAACTTCCTTGTCCTGCTCAAACGCTTTTTCTTCTTCGCCTACATTTATTCGAATAGATGTAGCAACTAAATCGTATATATTGGCTACATCCTTTTCTAAGGTAATCTCTTTCGTTGGAACAGTAACACGTTCTTGTTCCCTACCAATAGGTCTATTTTCTCTCGGACACCAATAAACAGGTCGTTCCACCGGTTCTGGCCCTTTTTCTTTTTTCTTCTCTTCTATCAACATGTTTCTTTTGGTTTTGCAAACTACATAAACCATATAGCAAATTAGTGCGATAAGAAGTTTCGTAAACATGACTTTCCCCTCTCGTTTAACCAAATAAATCAAACTCAAATTGTCCTTCAATTACTTTATTTTTTTGTTTTCCTTTTCCTTTCTTTTGAGAACCATCTACTTCCACAATCAATTCATCCCAGAGTGTAATGTCTTGTTTTTGTACAAGCATACGCTTATCGGCATTCAATGTTGTTAAAGTACGTATGATATCTTCTACATTCCCGTCAATTTCAAGTTTACGTTGCTTTACTACAACGCCAGGAACTTTTTCTTCTTGGATATATTCAACGGCTTTTTGCACAAATTTCGCATCTTCCATATACGATACGTCAAATGTACTCGGTAATGTTTTCACCCAGTTTGTAAATTGGATCTCAATTGATTCAAACACTGGTGTAATTACTTTACCGATATTTGCAAGTACTCGCTTAGATTCTTCCGATGCTGCCTGTGTCCACTCTTCTGTTGAACCTTTTAATTGATTCCCGCTTTTAATATTTTGGATTAATAACGTCTGAAGATCTCCTGTATCACCAAGCATTGCATTCAGTCCATCACTTGTTGCATCACCATTCATTGCTTCAGCAGCTTTATTCTTTTGGGCAATTAATTGCGCCATCTGTTCTTGGAATGTTTCTCGATATCCAAGATAGAAAGTTCTGCATTGCTTTGTTTGACCAATGCGCCAATGTCTTCTTGCAGCCTGATTTAATGTAAATAAGCTGAATGATAATTGGTAGAAAATTAATGTTGGCGTCGCCAGCAAGTCCAATCCTACCTTAACTAATTCTTGTGAACAGATGATAACATTCACACCGCTATTTACTTGCTCTTTTAACCATGCACTGCGCTTTGGCGGAGTAACTGTATTCGTACGAAGTATAGCTACTTTTGCCCCAGGCACTTGCTCTGCAACCTTTTGTAAACGAGGCTGAATGTCTCGTTCTTTCACTGTAGATCCTGTATCAGATACATAAATGATGGCTGGACGGCCTTCAGAGATTTCAGTATGCAATATTTCTTGCAGCTTCTTCTCCTTCGGCTGTATACAATCCTCATCAAATCTGAATTCTTCGTTGGACCAAACTAATTCTCTTTCCGCATTATCTAAGTGATAGTTTGGGTAGTGATTCATATTGTCTGGATACGAATTTCCTGTACGAATATAAGAGAGCCATAGTTTCCCAACATCTGGTGTACCTTTCGCCCCTTCAATCGCCTTCTCAAAAGATTCTTTCATATGCTCATAAGCCTGTTTTTGTTCTTCCGACATATCGACAAGAATCGTAGGTACATTAATTAACTCCACAGGATTTGGCCACACATCTTTTAAGCGCACATTAATGGTTGTATCCATTAAAAATTGGGTAAACACATAAGGTGAAATACCAGGTACGACCTTGGTTTTATCTAAATTACCTTGTGCTCCACGTGAAGCTATATTAGATGTGACCTCACCATCATGGTAATATGTTCTCTCGATATTTCCGTAGGTTTCATTCCATTCCATTAAAGAACTATATTCAAACCCACTTTTCACCATTTTTTGAGGGAACAGACGCCATAACGTATAGAATACGTCGCTTGCGCGCCCACCAAATAATGTACCTGTTCCAGCTACGACTTTCTTACAAACCCTTGCTAAACTTCCTAAAGCAGTTCCTTGTGCTGTTTCACTCTTTAATAGCGATAGGTAAGGTTTTGAAGTAATCTCCACCTTTTCCCCCGCTCCACACCGTACGTGAACCTTTCAGCTCATACGGCGTTCCCTCTAGTTTTATCTAATAGTAATTCTTTCGAGTTTACATAGCTTCCTGAGTTGGTTGATTTTCTCAATTTGTTTTGTGTGCAATCGTAATCTATTAACATACCTTAGTACGGTGCCTTCTAGTGATGCATGGATTAATGTATGGATATCTTTATGAACGATAATAAGATTCTGAAACTCATCTGTTCCACCAAGGAAAGTGGGTTTCTTATGATGACAGTGAACATCTCTAGCTTTAAGCGGTAATCCAGTAATAAAACATTTCCCTTTTTGTGCGGAATATTTGGATAGTCTATTGTCCATATATTCGATGCTTCTATTAGGAAGTCTGGATTTCATCAGCTCGGTAAGTTCTTTGTCCCAATCGAATACTTTTTCATCTGTATAGGGGTTAATGGACTGTGAATAATTTAGATTATTCTTTGTTGTAACCTGTCCTATAGGAAAAAGATATACACCTGCTACCCTGTATGTTTTACGTGTATTTTTGTAAAACTTTAGGTATGCCCCTTTCTCTGGAAGTTCATTGGGCTTGCCATACCATGCAATTTTTTTCAGTCGGTTGTTAAGAGTTCGTAAAACCCTATATTCAATGTCGCTCATATCCTTAACAATGTGAGTAGCATATTGGAAATTATTTTGGACTCCTAATACTACTGAATTGTAAAGATTTGCATTGCCGGCCGAAGGATGCTTTTGTATCTCATAGATTCTTTCTTTTAATTTCGTGATGATTTGTTTTTGTTTGTCATCATCTATATGCGAGAAGAATACCCTTTTGTTTCCCTTGATAGTAGATTTAAATTTATAACCTAAGAAGGAAGAAGACTTCTTTCGAAGATTAATAATTTTTGATTTATTTGGTGAGATTTCAAGCTTTAGTCTTTTATTTAAAAAATCAACTACTGCATGAAACCATTTAACCGCTGAATCGTGAGTGTTAGTCATGATTCTAAAATCATCTGCGTACCTCACTAAGAATCCTTCTTTAAGTTTAGAATTTCTTCTAAGGTTAACGTATTTGGAATAGTTGACGGAGTATTGGTACCTCGTTTCAAAGCATTCCCATTGATCGGCTACCCATTGGTCTAAGTCATTGAGGACAATGTTAGATAGCAGTGGTGAAAGAATTCCACCTTGGGGTACGCCTTTTGTTGGTATACCTTCTCCTTTAATCGGTGCTTTAAGCATTTTGCTAATTACAGCGATTACTCGTTTGTCTCTTATGCCAATATTCCAGACTTGTTTAAGAAGAATGGAGTGATTTACATTATCAAAGAAACCTTTTATATCAATATCAACCGTGTAGTGATATTTGTTGATATTTACTAATGTTTGAACTCTTGCAACCGCATGTCGTGTAGTACGTGTTGGCCTAAAACCATAAGAATGATTGTAGAATTTCCCTTCGCATATTGGTTCCAGAACGTTCAGGAACATTTGTTGGACGATTCTGTCTTGTATGCAAGGAATACCTAAAGGTCTTTTCCCTTTTGAGTAATTTTTATCTATCCATACACGTCTAACCGATTTTGGTTTGTAGTTTAACACTAGTTCTCTCATATAATGAATGAACTCATCTTGATTAGTATTAGCAAGATCCAAAATTGTTTTGTCATCAGTACCCGGGGTTTTTGAACCGGTGTTTGATTTAACTTGCCGATATGCTAATAAAATATTTTCATCCGAAATGACAATCTCTAGTAGGTTCTTGAAATTCTTAGTACCCTCACGACTTCTTTGGAATAAATCATTCTGTATTCCTGTGAAATCGTAGTATTGTTTATGTCGATTTGCTATCGCGCTCATTGGTGTAGAAATCAGCTCCTCTAAGTGATTTCCAACTCACCTTCTTACCCGAAATATGAGCTACAACTCTAACTCGAATTTCTATTGGTAAAACTAGACTTGGGCCTATCCCTCCACTATGTTTCCATAGCTTCAACGGTACTGTGACCCTACTTTCACAACCATAAACACATTTCGATTCGTTATTGAATCTTATAGTGAACTTCCCACTGATAGGTGTTTGGTATAGAAGTTGGCTGCTTACCACGTTCCAATATACCTAGCTTTACATATACCCTTAGATGGCTGCTTTACACCTGTGAGCCTTATAGTCTCTTTGTTGACTATGCCGATTTTCATAACGAATAATCTTACTCATCGGTATCTCACACTACATAAGTAGCAAGAAAGGTTTCCCATTCTTTAGTCCTATAGGCGCGTACATTCGCAGTCTTCGTCAGTTCCCCATGGAACATTCTCATCATAGGTATTTTATAGCGTCCCGGCCTATCTCTAACCATACCCTCTCTGTAAGAGTGGCTTTAGAATTAGATTCAGCCGACTTCACCTAGTTTCATACATAACGCAATGTATCTCTATCAAGATAAATGCATGTAGGAGTATTAGACTGTCAGTTTCAGCTCAACATGACGGCTTTCATTCCTGACATCGGTATATCAGTTGTACCTAAAATACTTTTAGGCCACCTATTTCGTATCAATTAAGCGACACTTATAAGGTAACGTGTCACACATTCGTGAACTTCATCAACGATAAGAGCATCAAAGAAGTGTTTCATTTTTCTACGAATATACTCAACAGTAGCTACCTTTCGATATGCTCTTCCTGATTGTTTCGCATCATATGGCTTCACACGATTCTCTAGCTCTAGTTGTTTTTGCAGCGGTTTATTTCCCTCTTTTATTGCTTGTACTAATTTATTTTCATATTTGGTCCAATCTTTAAAACTCGCATATTTCGTTTTTACTTTTGGACTCCAAATGTTTGAATTACAATCAGCACATACACTATTTTTATTTGTTTTCGAATCTAAGTCACTTGCTGTAAAATCTTTATACTGGCAGACTTCTTTCTGTTCACCATTAGCTTGTTGAACTATAATAGAAGACGTTTTTTTACGTAACTTAGCACCACAATCTGGACAATAGTATCCATTCTTATAATATCTTTGCACCTCTTCCTCCGATTTCTTGGAAAGTGCAATTTGCTTATAAGGTAATGGCATCTGTTTAATAGAATCCCCTCGCATTGTAGTAAAACTAATGACAAAGAAGGTTGGCTTTTCTGGTTTTGGTCTTCCTGCCTGGATCCAAGATTGATGAATGCGAATTAAATCCTCTGTACGTTTAATCAGATGTACATCTGCGTCTGGTATTAAGTGTCGTATTTCTTCTTTTGCCCACTTCTCAGTTAGAGTCGGTGGCACAAATACGCAGGTACGATATCCTTTTTGTCCTGTCAAATGGAAATATCCATCTACTGTCGCTGTCATAATTGCACTTTTTCCGCTCGACATTTCCCCCTGTATAATGATCCCTTTTTGTACTTGTAATGCTTTTGCTGCACCTGTTGCTACATGTGCCTGTACAGGGAATAATGGTCTTTGGTATGTATCAAAATGAGATAATGCCTGTTCTTTCATCGGTTGATGTAAAGGCTCATCTAATTTTGTTACTTTATCAAGCATGACAGGCGAATATTCCAATAGATATTCATTTAAATCATTAATTTCATTGATCTTTTCACCTGTACCCTCTTGCGGGAATTGACATTTTCCAGTACGTATCATTTCTGATAAAAACTCTTTACAATCCTCCTCTTTTAACGCTACCTGCGCAATAGATAGAGAAGTAAATTCATTTCTATCAAAATACACATTTAATGGTTGTAACAAATTTCTTGTTAACATCTCTTCATAAATTGGTTTCGCCCATTCTTCTAAAATTGGGAGACCATATGGAGGAGCCATTAAGAAATCTCTTACTTGCATTTCTGGTGCTTCATCAATTGCCACAATATACTTTTCTTCTAATTCTTTAGAAAACGCAATAATTGCCTTTTTTCTATTTACTGTTTGTGTATTTATAAACTCAAATTGCCCTTTCGAATTTACATTCATTTTTTTGCCTAATACATAATGTAATTCTTCTTTTTGCCCCTCTCCAAAATACAAACGACTAGTACCCATTGATATGGCTGCTCTGAATGACTTTAATGTACTGTCATTCGCACCTAACACTGCAAATTGCATTTGGTTGTTATGATTAACTGCCATAGCAAAGCAGAAAGCTGAATGTGAAGCAGTGCCTGTCTCCAATTGCAACATCGCTGGTGTTTGTTCCTGGTCAAATGTATCTTGTTGAATTATTTCTTGTAACATAAGTTTCCCTCCTAAAATAAAAAACGCATCTTATTCGATACGTTTCATGTCCTACTCATTCAATTTATTGGTTAAAAATCTATAAACTGTTTCCACTCTGGTAATGATTGTTCAGCCGCATGGAGCATATCACTGGCACCTTGAAAAACAGAGAATTGCTCTAATACTTCCAAAGATGTACCTGCACCTAATTGAGAAGCACATAAACAAATAACTGTAAGTACAATAGCAATACGAAATATACGATTGCTAAACTCCCATACAATGTATAGTGCTCCTATCCCTAACAGTACAGACATATCTCTCTTCCTTTCCTAGACAAGTTCTTTGACTTCACCAGTTGGTGTTGCGATGATAAATTTCGCGCGGCGTTTTTGTAATACAACTTCTTTCGTTGTTGTTTCCAGTTTCTCGAATGAAGTTTCAAAAAACACATTTTCAGAACCACGAACAGCATGGAGTGTATCACCTTCACCAAGCAATCCATCTGCCACACCCGTTATCAGCAATAGTCCTAATTGTCCAGAAGCAATTGGCATCTTTGCTCTCTCTGCAGCTGTTTTCTCAGCTTGAAGTGAGTAACCATTTCCTCTATTTAAGCGTTTCTTTAATGTTAAGATCCCCTCTGATTTACCTACACCTTCATAAGCATCTTTATAATCTACGCGAGATGTGAAAATTAATTTATTTTGATTTCGTAATGTAGGTATAGTCCAACTTTTACGATTCACCATTTGCGCTAATGTATTTACATGTTCTCTAACAAAATCTAGTTCTGACATATTCTCACAAAAATTAGCGAATCGATCGTTAAAATATGTATCATTTTTCGTAGCTGCACGCTTACGGCCAATAAAGACACATTGTTTAAATTGCTCAAATTCTTCATTTTCATCACCAAAACGCATTAACCCGATTTCCTCGTAATTCTTAGCTAAAAAGTAGCTAATTTCATCTCGAGCAAAACGATCGTATGGAATGACATACACCATAATGCCACCGTCTTGTAAATAATGGTGTGCACGCTTTAAGAAGTTAAACTCCATTTTCTCTGATTTCTTTTTTTCTGTCCGAAGCTCTGTATTATACGGTGGGTTTAAAAAGATAAGTGGAAAATAGTCATGACTAATCATCATACTTTCAAAGCTAGAGCGTATTACTACGTCTAATTGCTCTTTTGCTTTGTTATATCGATTTGCATCTAATTCCACACCATATGTATCAAGTTGTATACCAACTTGTTTCACCGCATCTGCAAAACTTCGTAAAATTGTACCTTCTCCACAACATGGATCAAAGCAAGCATAAGCTCGCTCTGATTCCATTTGTAATAACTGTATTAAATGATTCCCTTCTGTTAGTGGTGTTGGATAAAATCCCGCCGCTAAATCATTTCCTAAAATTGTCGATAGGTAAGTCTTTGAGGTTATCTCCAACTTTTCCCCCGATCCGCACGGTACGTGCCACTTTCACGGCATACCGCGGTCCACCTATATTGTAGTTTTCTTTTCATCTAATAATGATAAGCTCTAAGCAAACAACGCTAGTTGTTCATGTTCCATATCCACTTCATTTTGTGATTACATACAGATTTCCTCATTTTTGACTAATTTCCGCAATTTATTAAGTTTGCCTAACTGTTCCTCGTTGAGTTTTAATTTATTGAGGAATTGGTTTATGGTTTCTATATTGGTCGCGTGTATTAGTGTATGGACACTTGGCTTGATGATGGTAAGATTTTTGTAGCTGTCATCCCTTGTTTCACTCCATAATCGCTTATGGTGACAGTGGATGTCCCAAGGCGAGAGTTTCTCACCTGTTACACTGCATCTTCCTTTTTGTGCAATATAAAGAGAAATTCGATTATCATTGTATTCTATGGTTGCCCGTTCATTTATAACTGGGTTTTCTCTTAACCATTTCAGTTCCGCTTCGGTTATTTCTGCCAAGTTTTTGTGTATAAGGGCTCGTCCTTCTGCGGTGTATCTGTTAATAGATTGCTTTTTCATCATCGGTTTTTTGTGTTGAATATAGGAGATTGGTAAAATAGGACATTTCATGAGAAATCTCATCGCTTTTGACTTTAGGTATGGTTTAATACCTCTGTCTTTCCCTTTATATTTCCCTATATTCGTGTATCCGTTTGTGTTGCTTTTTCCTCTAATTTTTGACTTTGGGAATCTGTTATACATCATGTGACCAAGACTATGGTTCATTTTACTGAAATCCAGGGAAGCATGCGTTGCTATTTTATAATAGTTGTGCTTACCAATGACCATGCTGTTGTATATACTGATTCTCTTAATTGTTTCATTAGAGTTTGGGGTTCTCTGTATCCTTTTCACTTGTTTTGCTAAATCTTGTTTTGTTTTTTCCAGTGCTTTTGGAGAGATGTGTGTTACTGCAATGTATCGTGTGTTACCGTTCTTCTTACCTTTCTTTACAGCCTTAAGAGTGAAACCTAAGAATTCACTCTGTTGCTTTTTCAGATTGGTTACTTTAGACTTTTCGGTTGAGATAGGCAGTTTTAGACGTTCTTCTAACCACATTTGAGTTGCTTCGAAAATTTTCTCCGCATTCCTACGTGTATTTGTAAAGATTTTAAAATCATCTGCGTATCTTACGATATACATTGGTTTCATCTTGGATGTTTTGGATAGACAATATGTTACAGTGTCATTACTCCAAATCCCATCTTTCAATCTCGGCTTTACCTTCTTGGCTTTGAAAGTTTCCCATTGATTACTAATCCACCAGTCAAATTCGTTAAGGTTAACATTGGCGAGTAGTGGACTAAGGATACCACCTTGCGGGGTACCTTTGGTCGGAAATATCGTTTTGCCGTTAGGCAGTTGCACTGGCGCTTTCAATATTTTCCGGATAATGACTAGTAGTTGTTTGTCACGAATACCCAGTGTCCATAGTTGGCGCATGAGTTTGACGTGACTTACTTCGTCAAAGAATCCCTGAATGTCTATATCCACCACATATGTAAGGTTTTGCTGATTTACCCGTTTTGTTGCGTCTGCTATAGCATTTTCAGCACTTCTGTTTGGGCGAAATCCATGACTTCGGTTACAGAAGTGTGCTTCACAGATAGGCTCCATTACTTGTAAGATGCATTGTTGGATAATCCTATCCCACATACTTGGTATTCCCAGAGGTCTGGTTTTCCCATTGGGTTTCGGTATTTCCTTGCGCCTTACTTTCTGCGGTTGGTAGTTTTGAAAGCGTCTTTTTACTTCGTTCAAGAAATAGCTTTGTTCCATTCTCTCAATATCCTTAATGTTTACATTGTCACAAGCTGCTGTTTTACTCCCTTTGTTTCCTTTAATATTACGAAACGCGAGGAGTATATTTTCATCTGATATAATGATAGGCATTAAATTTTTAAAAGAATTTTTCTTTGTTGCCTTCTGGTATAAGTTATCTAAGAAAGTTTGGATACCGTAGTATTCGTTGTGTCTTAGTTTCTTATTCTTTGGCGTGGACTTAGTTCTATCATTCATGGTCTATCACCTACTCTCATATTGATTTGGTGACCTTTTGAGTCTTACCAGAATCCATGCAAGATTAGATGAAATTTCAGTTCCTACAAATAGGCTTGTGGCTGTTCCTCCAATTCCATTACAGAATCTTCAACGGTCGTGCCACTACTCTCACCACTATTAAGAATACTTCCCTCGGTTACCCGTTTCGTATTCAACTATATCCGCCGATAGAGTCATAGACCCAACGTTAGTGGCTTTCGACGTTCCGTTCAGACTATCGTTGTTTTAAAGATCTTTCAATCTCCGATTTAGGTGCTTGCTTTACCCCGTGTCTAGCTCCGTTGCCTGTAACAACGTTAGGATTGGTCACTATGCGATGTTTCCAATCCATTAGACAAGTCTTATTTTCAGACTCCGAATCATTTCTGACCCGTAAACCTATCGAGGTGTACATTCGCAAGTTCGTCAGTGTTTACACATTCTCACCTTGTCGGTTGACAGCATACGGTACTTAGTTAGTTCCAGCCGGTTTATTATTCCTGCTGGCTTTCGGTTATCCATATAGACACTACGAACCGTAACCGCATGTTTTACCCTGCTTCCAACATCTCACTCTGCCGAGTGTATGCAGTTGGGAATCTCACTGGGAGAGTTTCGGGGCGTTACTCCTTCATTCCTCTCACTCGCCTGAACAGTTATCCTACTCTTTATTGTTTTCGATGTTTCTACAATTAAGAATAGTCCTCGTTGTCGCCTATGCTCCCGCATTACTTACTCGAGAACGTCTCGCACCGCATAATCGTTCCCTCCAAGTTCTTTTTTTACAATAAAAAAAGGAAGATCCAAGTAAATACATCACTTAGTTCTTCCTTTTACCCTCTATAAACTACCTCGACTTTATTAAAAAGGTAGTTCTTCATCTGTAATCTCCGGTAGCTCATCCATACCAGCAAAAATATCATCCGGCTCTTGGGATTGTTTTCTTGTTTCCTGCTCTTTTGGATCATCTAATTCTGTCCAAATGCTATCTTTTTTCATTTTCATATCCCTCTATCTTTCTTATTTTTTAGGTTCATATACAACTTCTTCGTAATCGAAAAAATAATCTTTCAGCTTACGTAGGATTGTACGAAACTTCGGTTCAGCTACGATCTTTGTACCATGGTAAAAACTTTGTTGCCCGACAAAGCGCCATAAGATTACGTAGCCTTCTTTTGCTTCCTGTATGCCTT
>NZ_VLTE01000073.1:0-6445 GCF_007558965.1 Bacillus sp. HY001
CTTCGGTTCAGCTACGATCTTTGTACCATGGTAAAAACTTTGTTGCCCGACAAAGCGCCATAAGATTACGTAGCCTTCTTTTGCTTCCTGTATGCCTTCAATGTATAAAGCGATTTCTTGAATGGCCACCTTTTCATTAAGAGTGTCTGGTTTGAAGTATTGAAATTTTCCATCTGGTAATATAATTTCAGCTTCAAAACATCCTCTCATTTGATTCACTCTTGCTCTGGATTCAGATGACATTGCTGGTGCAGCATATGATTTCTGATTTTTTTCCATTCGTGTTTTATGTTCCTCTACTGTTGGTACTAGTTGTAAGTGTCTACAATCTTTTTTCATTTTCATATCTCCCCTAATTTGTAATTTGTTATTTTATCAATCATAAATAACCCCGCCTGCGAACTTGAAAACAACACAAAAAGGGCTTCTTCAAGTCGATTAAATATGTGCATAGCAAAATAAGCTAACTACACTAATCGGCTCAAAGAAGCCCTTTCAAAATTGAAACAAGACGCAACTTGCTTCTACAACTCAACCACAACACAAAAAGGTGTGGGAATAAACGGAATCAAATAAACTAACAATATAACTATATATTACACAATTAAGATTATGGAAGCAAGGCTTTTTCCATTTGTAAAAACTTAAGAAGAAAGTCCAAAAATACGATGATGGAATTCCTCGGTTATACGTTCAAGTCTTAAAGTAGAGAAAGAGGCCGTGCCCTCCAACCTTTTAATTTCAATGCATAAGTAAATTAAACATTATTGTTTCTTTTTCTTATTATTTGCCCTTCTCATTTCAGAGGGGTATTTTCTTTTTTTAACAAGCTCTGTTATATCCTCCAGTTTTTCAGACAAAACTTTAACTAATCTAGATTCATAATACTTAGTCCTTAGATATTCCCACCATTAAAAGGCAACGGTTTGAGGTCTAATAAATAAAAAATTAACCCCCTCTCGACGTTCAATCCACTTATCTAACTTATTATGTGTTTCTTCACTTAACCTTTTTCTTTTTCCTGTTAACAGTTTTGAAAGATTAAATGGTGATATCTCTATTTCTTTTGCAATATCTCTTAAACTACACTTATTTTCTTCTTTATATTGGAGAATCTTCTGCTAATACCAATTAATATCCTTATTAACCTGTTGCTGGTTCAGTTGAGGGGTCTCAATTTCCTCTCTCTTCATATATCCTGTACTTCTATTTTTTAGATAAGAAAATATTTGTTAATTTACTATTAAAACACGGACCTTTGATGGGTAGAATATATAATGCAATCCGACTTTTCTGACTGTTTTTCTTAAAGTAGCCTGTCATACACGAAAAAACACCCCTCCATCCGTCCAAAAAGATCAGTGGAGGGGTATTTTACTATTCTCTATAACTTTTCGTTATTTTCTCTCCATAAAGTCCAAAAATATGTCCACAAACTAAAAAAACTAAATAATTTATAATCACACTGTAAAAGATTTATGATTGCGTATCTTTGATATTTTGATGTAATTTTAAAAATTCTAATGCAACCTGCTCATAATCTGTTTTACCATCATGAACATTTATTTCTGAAGGATTCTCCTGATATTTATCTATTAAAATATCGGCTATTTCCTGAGGATTTACAGTATTTTTTATTGCGTTATACGAGTCCATATCAAACTCTATAATTGTAGGTTTTTTTATGTTTGAAGTGGAAATTAATTTAGAAAATCCTAATATTAATTTTTCTGCCCCATTTGGTTCTTTTATCCACTCTTTTATTTTTAAACGTAATTCAGCTTTATCATTGCTATTTCCCCATCTCAGAATACCATTTAGAAGTGTTGATGAACCCGTTTCATAAGTATCTAAAAAACTTTCATTTTGCATTTCTGTTTTTATTTTCTCTATAACAACTGCAGCTATTCCTTGAATTTCATCACGGGTAAAGAAATGTTTTTGCACCTCTTCTGATGGTACCATCCATCTTAAAATATCAACACAAAACATTAGTGATTCCACAATATTCATTGCTCTCGTAATTACAATTTCAGCTTCATCTTTGGGCTGTAATTGTAAAAGGTGCCACATTGTTATTGCCATCCTTGAACGAATACTAAACATTTGATAAAAATGATTCGGAATTATCTTCTCAATTTTCGCAAGACAATATATAAGGTTTTCTGATTGTTTTGCTTCCAATTTCCCTAGTGTTAAGTTTGCATCAATTATTACAAGAAATTTACCAAGGACATCTGTACTAACCATACCATTAATGATAATCATACCTTTAAGCTTGCTAACAGCAACATCAACATTCTCATTCTTCAACTCATCTAATAAGGAGTTAAATTTCACATCAGATATGAGTCCATTTCGTACTGAGTAAACAAAATATTTTTCAAAATAAAGCTCAGAACAAATTCTTCTATCCATGTACCAAGTTTTATCCCATTCACCACCATAATTATTCTGACCTGTAATTAAATATTCACTTCTAGGAAATAGTGCTTTTAAAATAGAAATGACTATATTCTTTTCTATAGAAGGGAGTTTTTCAAATAACTCTTTCAATGCATCTTTATATTCATCATGCATTGTATTTTTCCTACTAAAACCAAGGTTTTTACCCGCATATAAAAATGCTTTTGCATTTCTATATATAAATTTATAGACATCTGGATAAAACACACGAATGCCCTCTATATAAAACAAGTCTACAACATTAACTTCATCTTTAAGTAAAGGCAAGGAAAAGACGATTGAATTTTGATGTCTTTTTGCAGCTCTTATTGTCAATGGTAAAATACCGAGAGATTTACTCCAAACCTCATTAAACCTTCTTAATTCTTCATCAGATAGAAATATCTTATTTCCAGTAAGGACCTTCTCAAATCCTTGGAAAATTATCCTTCTTATATCTTCAGAATCCGCTGGTGGCAAATATAACGGTACTTGAATTATTTTTTCTAAAAATGATGTTCCAATCTCACTCGCCTTTTTGCCACTATATTTTGTTGACAATACATTCTCGACTATCTCCTCGTCAAAAGCCAAAATATATATTGTATGTCTAAAATCAGCTATCAATTTTACCAGCTTAAAAACTGAATGAATCTCTTCGTCATCCAAACGATCTAAATCATCAATATATACGATTATTTTTTTGTTTTCTTTTTCTAGTTGATTCTCAATAATATCTTTCAATTTTTGTATATCATTATCAATCTTATTAGCTGCAATAAAGTCTTTAAATGAAAAATTGAATACTCCCATTCTTAATGTAACGGATGTTATCATTTGTGAATAATTTTTGATATTTGATATTAATTTACTTTTTTGCCCCGAAAAATTTTCTTCTATTCCTGCTATAAAATTATTGAAAAATTGCAATATAAGTTGCTCTTCATCTTTAAAATACCATGGATTAAATGAAATAATGACATTATTCTTATCTTCTTCAAATTTGGTTTTCATTAAATTTAATACTGAAGTTTTTCCTGTTCCCCATTCACCGTATAATCCGATTACAATACTCTCTGTTTCTTTCCAAGAACTAATCCTCGTTACTAATCCGTTTACAAAACCAGTACGCTCTAATTCGTCCTCCCCTTCCATTTTTATTGCGTTATCTGCAAGGAAAGATAGATTTTCCGAATCAACTTTACTATTTTTTATATATAAATTTCTATTTCTAACTAACAAAACTATGAAATAAAAATAATATACTATCCATCCCGCTGTTTCCAAACCATCAGTGAGTTTACCTTTAAAAAAACCAAACTTTACTGATAGCATATAGAGTATACAACTTAAAAGAATACCAATCATATATGTATCAAATTTAAAAGTAAAAGCGGGAGAATTAATTATTCTGCTTATATACTTCTTCTTAACTAGTACATAAATAAAAAATAATGCTATTACAAAAAATGTAGGGAGAATGAATACATAACTTTTCATATAGTCATAAAACGTGTTTAAATCCATTGGCATAGATATTACTTTTTCATCTAAAAATCCTTCTATAGCAAATAAAAAAGCGGCTATAAATAATATACTAAGAATTCTTTCGGTATATTTCTGCACTTCCAGACTTGTAAGACGATATTCTAATATTTTTTGTTTCAATGTAACCTTATCGTTCATCTAGATTTTTTCTCCAATCTTTAGTATCTAATTCTTCCATTTCAATACATATATTTTGTTCATACTTATGCCTATTTACTATAATTAATAATAAAGAACACCCAGGTCAAACCTTTTGATCCCTGAGTGTCGTTTAAAAATATTAAATCAATTTATATAAAAAGATTGTAACCATTTTAATCACGTATGCATAGTAGCCTATACTACAATAAATTCATTACTTCTTGTCTTTCTATCCACTTATCTAGCTTATTCTTCGTATCATCATTTAATCGTTTTCTTTTACCCGATAACATTCTTGAAAGTGTCGAATATGAAATATCAATTTCTTTCGCTAACTCACGAATACTTTTATTATTCTTCTCTTTATACGTATTCATCTTTTCAATATAGAACTCGATACTATTAGGGATTTCTTGATTTATTATACTTATTGGCTTCTCTTCAATTACCAGTGGCTTTTCTTCCATCTCAATGACCAATGGTGTCTGATTCTTACTTTTCTTAGTAATCAACTCTTGTTGTAATTTAACAAGTTCATTTGTCGGAGAAATAATTACTTTTAATTTTAGCCAGGAATTCTCAAACTAGTTTTTCCCCTTATATTTCTCTTCATCAATTTCAGGGGAGTATTTCCATTCCTTAATAACTTGGTCCCTCATAAGATCATCTAACGTCTTTTCAAAAACTTGTCTTGTAAGACTTGGTTTTCTATTCATACTGATCTCCATTACTTGTAATAACCCTTTAGGACCACCGATACTATATGAATGTGTTAGATGTTGATATGATTGTTGAATACGCCAACGCCAACTTAGATATCTGGTTAATCGTTTGTGATATCTTTGTTGCTTGCTGTTATACTCTAGTGCTTTCTTAGATAATAAACCTGTTAGCTTTTCAGAGCCGTATAGATATTTTGATAAAAAACTACCAGGTGTAACATTCATACTCTCTATTCCTAATGTTTTATCCGTATCAATATCTTTAGCAATAATAATTTCATCCATTACAAATAGCCTTCTAATTCTTTGCTTTTTGTAAGCTAAGGTTTCATTGGGATCCTCTTCATTTAAAATTACAATCTCATTATCTTCATTTACATAAATAAAAATACTAGCAAGAGCAGCTAAACACTCCATAATCTTTAATCTATCCTCTTTTCGATAATAAGCCTTACCATTTTTGATTTGCTTCATATTACACATATCTAATATCTGTTCATAATGTACAGGCACAATAGTCTTATCATTTTCCGCACTCTTTACCCATAGTTCTGTAACAATATCGAGGCATTTCGCCGTTAAATCATCCATTACTCGTGTTAAAAAAGTAGAATCAATCAGTGTATTCCATCTTTTTAACTCTTCCCTTTGTAATTTCATATCACCATCATCGTGTGATGATACTACCACTAAACTATTTTGTTTATCCTGCAATTGAGCAATACGTACATTCTTATCTTGGTCATCTGTAAACTTATTCTTAAAATGGTACATAAACCCTGCATTACTTCGCTCTATGTAATCACCCTTAGCCTCTGTATCTAAAGGTAATTCTTTTGCGACAACAGGAAATTTAATCCCAAATTCCATATATAAATCGTCTTTTAGACATTCAAAAATCCCCCTTATAATTGTCTAATTTTGGAACAATGTCTATCGCCTATAATCCTAAAGCTTCCTTTTTAGAAACCCATTTCACTAGTCTTTGGAAAGTCTGTGACGAATAAGTTGAGTTGTATATCCTCTGTAGATCTCTTTCTACATCTTGATAGAATTGTTGCCATTTATTTAACACTCTTTCACTTCCCTCAACACCATTAAGTAGAGGGTACGCTATATATAAAGTGTTTTGAAATAGTACTTTTAACTTTTCCACTAATAATTCTCCTAATTGCTTCTAATACAATTATATCAATTGATACTAATCATTCAAACCATTCTAATTAGAGTTTCGATAGGATATATTTTTATTGAGCATTCAATAAGGATTCCTAGTGTTTAGATACCGAAAAAATAATGAAGAATTAATGTCCTGTTGCAAATTGAAGTTACTTATTGCATGAATATAATTTCAATATATAATTATATTGAAATAGGGAGGAATAGGAGAAAGATATATGCTGAAAAGATTAAATACATTTATGTTTGTTTTACCTGTAATTTGGTTTGTATTACTTATTGTATTGGGATCATTTTTACTTGTGATGCCACTAGATTTATTTTTGCCACCGATAAAACAACATCCGATAAAGGAAGATCCCGCTATTATACAGATTTTAGTAGGAGTATTTGCGGCACCTGTATATGAA
>NZ_VLTE01000074.1:0-14879 GCF_007558965.1 Bacillus sp. HY001
TATACATAAAATGGGTCATCCTTCCTTGCGGTATGCATGGAAGGATGACCCATTTAGTTAAATTTTATTCATTTCCTTAAGTTGATGGCTATGGTCCACATGGACAGCTTATTTACATAATTCTCGGTATTGGAAGTAAAGTAAACCTCTCTTATTTAAAGAAAGGCATTACATGCTATTCCGAATGCAATAAAACAAATAAAATACTAAGACAACAACAGTAATAATACTCGATGCTGTTCTGAAAGTTTTGTTTTCATACGTTTTATTTAACAAGAAGAAGAACAAAACGACCCAGACCCCGTTGGAAAAGAATGATGTTAGTGCATTGAAAACAACTCGAAACGCAAACATAGAGTCTTCCATTAGTTTTCCGACCCCCTTTTTTTCCCTATTTTACCATTTGAGAGAAATGATATGTTGTTTGATTTTGGTTGTATATTCTATACATGTGAGATTAACATAATGTCTTATTATCGGTAGCAAGTTTTTCATAGAATCCTTGTTTTTACTAAATTTTTTGTCTCTATGTCTATCTATCACTTATACAAAATTTTATACATCGTTGATATAGCGGGGATTCTAGGGATCTTCGCTATTCTTTTTTGTATAACTTCTTGTATAAAAAAGTAGTTAGATTAGCGTGTTTTACTCCGGTTCATTTCAAAATATAATTGAAAATCCATCTTTAAATTAAAAAAAGTGTTACCTATATATATTAATAACTTCGAAATATTGTATAACAGATAATTTTTATTGTGCTAACGAATCAGGATAGTGTGGCGACTGACCAACTAAATAGTTGCTTATTCTCGATTATTAGAAGGGAAGTTCTATCATTTCGCGAATTTATTAGACATAGACGAGTGCTATAATTTTCTATATGTACATAAAGAGGTGACTACGCATGAATCAAAGACCGTCAGAAGAAGAATACGCGGGGAACTCTGGCGAATATATCCGTTTGGTGCCGGACGGTAACATCATCGATATTCTGCTCGCTCAGGAAAAGAAAATGATCGAGCTCCTGGCATCGTTGACCGAAAGCCAGGCCGCATATCGGTATGCGGAAGGAAAATGGACGCTGAAAGAAGTCGTGGGCCACATTGCAGATGCGGAACGTGTCATGACCTACCGCCTGCTCCGGTTCGCAAGAGGGGACCAGACGCCTCTGACTGGTTTCGATCAGGAATTGTTCATGCCTCCTTTCGGAAGTTGGACAACCGCGCAATTGGCCGAAGACTACCGGGCCGTACGGCAATCAACGATCACATTGCTGCGCGGGCTACCGGCGGAGGCGTGGACCCGCAAGGGCACAGCCAACGACCTAGGTATTACGGTGCGCGCCCTCGCGTACGGCATCGCAGGACACGAAATTCATCACATGGGGGTCATCCGAAATCGGTACTTGAGTTAATCGCCGGCTGAGGCCTTTGGAATGGAACTAACACCTCTCATACAACCTTATATACCGTTCTTATTGGGGTCCCGCTCCACAACCATCAACTTAAGGATTTAGACTATTTTTGAAATGAAAAGCACATTACTATTCTCTTATGTTAATGAGAAAGGGTGACGTGCTTTTTATGAATATGTAAGAAAAACAAGAGTTGTCTTTATTTGCCGAAGAGTTATATCGATTTTTTTCATTTGGGGGTATTTGTTTTTCTTAGCTTGATGTTGATGGGGCACTACTCTATAATGGTCAAATTAAAATTTAAAACAGTTATAGAGACTCCATTCCTCGGAAATATTGTAACTATTAAGTTGTAAAAAGAACTATAGTTTTTTATTTTTGAAAAGGCTATGGTCTTTTTAGTTGTAGCAAAGATATGATGTGAGGAAGTTTTTCTAAATCAAAAAAAGTTGATTAATCAGTTGCATAATAAATTAATCAGCGTATATACTATAAATATCAAAAAAAGTTGATGAAGGGAGAGTGAACTAAAATGGCACAAGATTTTCAGTTATATGAGAAAAAGTTTAAAGCGTTGGCGGATCAGAAGCGTTTAGAGATTATGTATGAACTTTGCCAGCGAGGTCAGACTTGTGTATGTGATTTAACAGAGATTTTTGACATGACGCAATCTAAGTTGTCCTATCATTTAAAGATTTTATTAGATGCAGGTTTAATTGTAAAAGAAACAAAAGGTACGTGGAGTTATTATGATTTAAATGATGCGGAAGTAAACAATTTATTATCAGAAGAATTGTGTTGTATTTTTAGAAAAACAGGCAAAGGTAGCTGTTGTTAAAATTTTGTACTATTAATCAAAAAAAATTGATTAATAACATATAAAAAGGAGGAAGTTGCTATGAGATATGTTCACGTTGGCATAAATGTTACGAATTTAGAGAAGTCTATCGAATTTTACGAAAAGGTATTTGGTGTGTCACCAGTTAAGGTGAAAGTGGATTATGCAAAATTTTTATTAGAGACGCCAGGACTTAATTTCACGCTAAACGTAAAAGATGAAGTGAAGGGAAATCAAGTAAATCATTTCGGTTTCCAAGTGGATACAGCTGAAGAGATTACGTTACATAAAGAAAGGTTAGAAAAAGAAGGGTTCTTTGCGCGTGATGAGATGGATACAACTTGTTGCTATGCGGTTCAAGATAAGTTTTGGGTAACGGATCCTGATGGGAACGAGTGGGAATTCTTTTATACAAAAGCACAGAGTGATGTTCATACAATTGAAGAGGCATCTTGTTGCACGACTTCTAACGTAGTAGAAAAAAATTCTTGTTGTTAATAGGAGATGGAAAATAAAATGAAACGTTTATCTTTTCTAGATCGATATTTAACACTATGGATTTTTCTAGCTATGGCTGTTGGGATTGGTTTAGGGTTTGTATTTCCTAGTGTAGTAGACGGACTGAATACATTACAAGTTGGAACAACGTCTATCCCGCTAGCTGTCGGTTTAATTGTCATGATGTATCCACCGTTAGCGAAAGTTCGTTACGAGGAAATGGGCCGCGTATTTAAAGATGTAAAAGTATTGGTTTTATCTTTAGTACAAAACTGGATTATCGGACCTGTACTTATGTTTGTTTTAGCAATTATTTTTCTTCCTGATAAGCCAGAGTACATGGTTGGACTCATTATGATTGGTTTAGCACGTTGTATTGCAATGGTAATTGTTTGGAACGATCTTGCAGATGGGGATAAAGAGTATGCAGCAGGTTTAGTGGCTTTTAACTCGGTATTCCAAATGTTATTCTTCTCCGTTTATGCATACGTGTTTGTAACAGTCATTCCAGAATGGTTAGGCATTGAAGGGGCTATTGTCGATATTACAATGGGAGAAGTAGCGAAATCAGTATTTATCTACCTAGGGATTCCTTTTATAGCAGGTATGCTGACACGCTTTGTACTCGTTAAGTTAAAAGGAAGACAGTGGTATGAAAAGGTGTTTATACCTAAAATTAGTCCACTTACATTGATTGCATTGCTATTTACGATTATCGTTATGTTCTCTTTAAAAGGGGAAATGATTGTTAGCGTACCATTAGATGTAGTAAGAATAGCAATTCCGTTATTAATCTATTTTATTGTCATGTTTTTTGTTTCTTTCTTTATGGGAAGAAAAATTGGTGCAAACTATCCAGTGACTACAACGTTAGCATTTACAGCAGGTAGTAATAACTTTGAGTTAGCGATTGCAGTAGCAGTTGGTGTGTTTGGTATTCATTCAGGCGCAGCATTTGCAGCTGTTATCGGGCCATTGGTTGAAGTACCTGTAATGATTGCACTTGTAAACGTCGCTTTTTGGTTTAAGCGAAAATATTTTAGTGATCAACCAGTATAATTTAAAAACAAAGGCGGAAAACAACATGGAAAACAAAAAGACAATTTATTTCTTATGCACAGGAAATTCATGCCGAAGCCAAATGGCAGAAGCGTGGGGCCAACAATATGTAGGGGATAAGTGGAATGTATATTCTGCAGGTATTGAAGCACACGGAGTAAATCCAAATGCTATTAAAGCGATGAAAGAAGTAAATATCGACATAACAAACCAAACATCGGATATAATTGATGCAAACATTTTAAATAACGCTGACTTAGTCGTTACCCTTTGTAGTCATGCAGATTCTGTTTGTCCGTCGACACCTCCCCACGTAAATCGTGTTCACTGGGGATTCGATGATCCAGCAGGAAAAGAGTGGTCTGAATTTCAACGTATTCGTGATAAAATTGGAGAACGTATAAAGCGATTTTCTGAAACAGGGGAGTAAAGTAAAGAGTCAATCTCTATTTATAGGGATTGGTTCTTTTTTATTTTATATTTCATTAGTTTAAAACAACTATTAAAACGAATAGAGAATATTCTGTCATGATGGTAAAGTTAGAGTAGAGCAGTTTCAGGGGGGGATAACACATGATTTCTGAATTGAAAAAGGATGATTTTTATAAATGTAACAGTTTACTAAATAAAAAAGGACAATTAGAAGTAAAGGCTGTAATTGCAGGAGTGAATCCTGGTCGTATATTTGTAAATAACATGACTTCTCCTAGTTCGGGACTCATTTGGTTAGGGAATAATGATGGCTTCTTCTTTATTGGAGATGCTGAAAATGAAAAATTTAATAATGAAATGAATAGCTTTATTGATAATGTAATAATACTTGAGGCTAGAAAGGTTGGACTAACTTGCTTTGAAGGAATCGGTAATCATTCAAAGTGGAATAAAACAATCGAAAAAATATTTCACCATCGTAGTTTAAAGAGTTGGAATCAAAGAGTGTATACGCTAAAGGAAGAAGATTATGTGGGGAATCATGAACCTAAAATTGAACAAGGGTATACAGTGCTGAAAATGAGTAAAACTCTTTATGAGAATCAAAGAGATTCATTGAAAAACATTGAGTTTTTACAATCAAAAATTTTAGAATTTTGGTCCTCACTTGATGAATTTTTTAACGAGGGAATAGGCTATTGTATGGTTTTTGACAACATGATTGTAAGTGTATGTTTTTCAGGGTTCGTTTTTGAAAATATACATTGTATAGATATTGAAACGATAGAAGGTCACCAAGGGAGAAAATTAGCTCAAACGATAGCTCATAGTTTTGTAAAAGAATGTTTGGAGAATAATATTATTCCATATTGGGACTGCATGGAGTTAAATAAGCCTTCTGTGGCCGTTGTAGAAAATGTAGGTTTTACAAATGTGTTTAATTATGTAGGTTATTATTTTCCTTTTGAGTAAATGAAATGTATGCTACAAATCTATCATCGAGTTTTTTTACATGAAAGGAGAATAAGATGAAACAAATACTAAAAGACATATTAATAAACTACTTTAAAGAAATTCATTCACTACTAGTGGAAGCAGAACTACATAAGAACAGTTGGCATACAGATTTACACTATAAAATCATGGTGAATGGGAATCGGTATTCCGCACGGTTTATAAATAGCGATCGAATAATCAATCCGGCCTTTGGGACGTTATCAAATGAACAATTGAAAGAGCAAGTACGCTTTACGTATTATTTACGAGAGCATGGAATTCCGTTTATGCAGATTAAGGAGAATAGGGCGGGAGAGTCATTTACATGTGTCACTTGGAATGAGGAACAGTACCGCTTTGTATTGTCTACTTGGATGGAAGGGAAACATATTACTTATTGTACAGAAGCGATTGCAGAAGTCTTTGGAAAGGAAGCAAGAAAGATACACGATATTTCTAGTACGTTTCAAAGCTCGACTTTTCAAAAGAAATCTCATTTAGATGGATATGGTGAATTTATAAAGCTATTAGAAAATAAGGGTGGTACATGTAAGGAATTGCGAGGGTATATAGATCTCGCTAAGTATCATATAGAATGCGCACATGCGAGTAATTTGGAGTTCATTGTACAAACTGATTTAAATCCTTTAAATGTCATATGGGATTCAAATCAATGTGTAAAAGGAATTGTAGATTTTGAATCGATTGGATATGTTGATCGTATGGAAGGACTAGCCTTTTTAATAAAGTGGTATTCCCGGAAAGAAGGAATAGAGTCACATGTAGTATGTTCGAAAGTTGCTAGAGCATTTTTAAAAGGGTATGGAGCTAATAATATTTTAACTTTAAATGATTATAAAAGACTTTCTTCACTACTATGGTTATCCGGTAGTCTAAATTGGAACTTCGTTAAAAAGACGGAGAGTCTATTAGGTGACGAGAGAAAAATAGAGGAACATTTGAGAGTTTATAAAATAAGGGGAGAAAGACTGTCGTCATTGTTAATTTGTAGATAACATTTATTCTTCTAATTTGGGATTCAAGAAAGAAACCATGTGAGGTGTTCAAAAATGAAAATACAAATTGTATTGTTTGACGGTTTTGGAGAACTTGTCTCCTTTGCACCATTTGAAGTACTGAAAAGAGCAATAGACGAAGGGGCTCCATTTACGGTTGAATTCGTGGCAAGTGAACCGAAACAAGAAGTTACTACTTCGTTTGGAGTTACGATTACACTACATGATTTTTTACGAATGGATAATCGTCCAGATTTGTTAATTGTACCTGGTGGTGGCTGGAATCATAAAGCTGAGAACGGGGCACGAAAGGAAGCAGAGCTTGGTACTCTGACTAAAATGATTAGAGAGATGCACAACGAAGGAACGATTGTTGCGGAAGTTTGTACTGGAGGTATGTTACTAGCTGCATCCGGTATATTGAATAATAAAAAGGCGACAATGCATCATTTGGCGCAGAGTGAAATGAGTCAATATGGGACAGAGCTTCTTCCTTACAGAATTGTGGATCAAGGAAATGTTATTACTGCAAGAGGAGTTACTTCAGGAGTTGACTTAGGTCTTTGGATTACGGAAAGGTTCGCAAGTCCTAAAATTGCAGCTGCTGTTGAATATAGAATGGAATACGAGCGGCGAGGTGTTGTTTGGAAGTGATTTGACTGTAATCATAGTTTTACAGATTTTAAAGAAAAAAGCCTACTCGTATGAGTGGGCTCTTTCGTTTATCCCGCGTTAACGGACAGTAAAACTCCCACCTCAAAATTCAGTTGGAGCAAAGAAGTTAGGTGGGATTCGGGCTGTCCGTAAACGTCCGATTGGTGAGGGCTGATTAAAGTTTCACTTTATATACTACTACTTTTTACAGTAATATCCTTTCCGAAAGAGCATAGAATGGATCATGTATTTTGTTTCATAGTGATAATGATTTTTATTATATATTTATAAATTAGTAAAAAGTAGTTTACAAATTTGCATCCGGCTTATATAATTTGACTCATATAAAAAAGTTTCCTCAAGGAAACTTAAATGTGAATTTACATTCATATTATATTTTTTTGTTTAAAAGTTGCCTTTATGCAAAATAATTTTATTAATGAAAAAAAGAAGGAGGAATGCATAAAAAATGGGTGAGGCTATAATCGTCAAAGATTTGTTTGTATCCTATCAAGGGAATCAGGTAGTTCAAAATGTTTCCTTTACCATTGAAAAAGGAAAACTTGTTGGAATTATTGGTCCAAATGGTGCAGGGAAATCTACTTTAATGAAAGCTGTTTTAGATTTGATTCCGAATGATAAGGGATATATTCGAATTCTTGGAGAGGATATTCGAAGTGTTAGAAAGTGTGTTGCGTATGTACCGCAAAGAAGTGATATAGATTGGGATTTTCCGATAACAGTTATAGATGTGGTGCTAATTGGAACATATCCATCTTTAGGGATGATGAAAAGACCGAAGAAAGGGCAGCGGGATTGGGCATTTGAGTGCCTCAAAAAAGTTGGAATGGAAGAGTTTAAAAATCGCCAAATTGGTGAGCTTTCAGGTGGACAACAACAACGTGTCTTTTTAGCGAGAGCTTTAGCGCAAAAGGCGGAAATCTTCTTCTTAGATGAACCGTTTGTTGGAATAGATGTAACAAGTGAAGAGACCATTATTAAAATTCTTAGGGAGTTACGTAAAGAGGGAAAAACAATTGTTGTTGTACATCATGATTTAAGTAAAGCAGAATCGTATTTTGATAAATTACTATTATTGAATAAAAGCTTAATTCATTATGGGGAAGTACGACAAGTATTAGAACCAACTGTTATGTCAAAAGCATATGTGAATCAAGGGATATTGTTTAATCATGCAACGGGGGTACATTCATCATGAAGATTGTAGAATTTATAGATGCGTTAACGCAGTACAGTTTTCTGCAGAAGGCGCTATTAACTTCCGTTATGGTAGGCGTGATTTGTGGGGTAATAGGATGTTTTATTATTTTACGAGGCATGGCATTAATGGGTGATGCAATCTCACATGCTGTTCTTCCCGGAGTGGCGCTTTCTTATATGATTGGTATGAACTATTTTATAGGGGCTGTTTTAACTGGTGTTATTACTGCAGTTGGAATTGGGTTTGTAAGTCAAAACAGTCGAATTAAGCATGATATGGCGATAGGGATTATGTTTACATCTGTTTTTGCCGTAGGGATTATTTTAATTACCTTTATGAAGAGTAGTTCTGATTTGTATCATATTTTATTCGGAAATGTCCTGTCAGTTCGTTCTTCTGATATGTGGATGACACTTATTATCGGAGTAGTCATTATTGGACTTGTGATTCTGTTTTATAAAGAATTACTCGTATCCACTTTTGATCCAACGATGGCGCAAAGTTACGGATTACCGAACAAATGGATTCATTATGGCCTAATGATTCTACTTACAATGGTTACAGTAGCATCGCTTCAAACTGTAGGAATTATTTTAGTTGTCGCTATGCTTATTACACCAGCGGCTACAGCGTATTTATTAACAAATCGTTTATGGGTCATGATTTATTTAGCTGCAGGTATTGGTGCACTTTCATCTGTAGTAGGGCTATATTTTAGTTTCTCTTATAATCTTGCTTCAGGTGCAACAATTGTTCTTGTCGCAACATTCTTGTTCGCATTAGCATTCTTTTTCTCACCGTCACAAGGTTTGTTTTGGAGAGCTATCAAAATTAGAAAAAATAGAGCAGAGTTGTCATAATTGATTGGAGGATAAAGATGAAATTTAAAAATGTTTTATTATCGATACTTTGTATTTTCGTATTTGCATTAACAGCGTGTTCGAGTAACACCAATGGAAAAGAAGAGGGCAGTGGAAAATTAAAAGTTGTAACTACATACTCTATTATATATGATATGGTGAAGCAAATTGGTGGAGATAAAGTTGAGATTCATAGTCTTGTTCCGATTGGAGCTAACCCGCATGAATATGATCCACTACCAAAAGATGTTATGAAAATGACAGATGCAGATATGGTATTTTACAATGGGCTAAACCTAGAAGAAGGCGGAGCATGGTTTAAAAAACTATTAAAAACGGCAAATAAATCAGAAAAAGATGCACCTGTTTATAAAGTAAGTGAAGGTGTAGAAGCTATTTACTTAGAAACAAAAGGATTAGAAAAAGAACCAGACCCACATGCATGGATGAATATTAAAAACGGTATGGTATATGCTGAAAATGTGAAAAAGGCATTAATTAAAGAAGATCCTAAAAATAAAGAGTTCTATACTAAAAATGCCGACAAGTATGTAGCAGATCTTCAAAAGTTACACGATGAGACAGTGAATAGAATGCATCAAATTCCTGAAGAAAAACGTTTCTTAATCTCTAGTGAAGGTGCTTTTAAATACTTTGGAAAAGCATATGATATGAAGACGGGATACATTTGGGAAATTAACTCAGAAAACCAAGGTACGCCAGACCAAATTAGAGATGTTGTAAGTGTAATTCAAACAAACAAAGTGCCAGCGTTATTTGTTGAAACAAGTGTAGATCGACGTAGCATGGAAACTGTTTCAAAAGAAACAAACGTGCCGATTGCAGGGACAATTTTTACAGACTCACTAGGTAAATCAGGTGAGGATGGAGATACGTATTTGAAAATGATGAAATGGAATATAGATACAATTATTAATGGGTTACAAAAGTAAAATCTAGCTATTGAAGTTTTATAAAATCAGAAAGAGCCAACTCATGTGAATTGGCTCTTTCTTTTATGTATCATGTTTTATTATTAATTAGGCTGAATACAACCTAACATCACACATATGATAGACGTGTATTACAATTATTAAACTATATTAATTTCATAGGCGTGAAGATGTAGTCTAACCATTAACTGAAATGATAAGCGTTGGGTGCTTTCAACGAGAGTTAACTCTCGTATTCTATAAAAATTATTTACGAAAAAGGGATTTGGATAATTTTGTTGAATTTATTTATTCTGAAAAGACGATTTTGCATACAAACTAATTTACATCTAATAATTAGAGGAGATTAACATGAATCACTTTTTTGTAGAATTTGGCGAGTATGAAGCAAGTGTTTGTGAATGGGGAGATAAAAGTAATCCTCAAATCATTTGTTTTCATGGTTTAGGAAGTACAAAATTAAGTTTTATCGAAATAGCAGGACTTTTAAAAGATAGCTATCATATTGTATCGTTTGATCTACCTGGACATGGGAAAACACCAAGTTTTGGGAAGGATGAAGATTACGGTGCATCTCATTTAACAAATTGGGTAGTAGCATTACTTGAGCAGATAGGAAAAGAAACATTTCATATAGTAGCTCATTCATGGGGAGCAAGCGTTGCGCTTCACTATGCAGCAGAATGTACAGAAAAAGTAAATAAAATGGTTTTGTTAGATGGTGGTTATCATCATGGTAAAATGAATGCAAAATATTTTGCGGAGCTATATAAAGGTGCGAAAGAAGGAGAGTGCCCACCTCGGTCATTAGAAGAAGAAATCACCCATTATGAGAAAGATTTTGATGAATATATTTTTGACAGTAAAGAAGCGTTCATCCAATCAGAAAAAATGGTTTACACTAGATGGTCGCCATTAATAGAGCGTGCGGTTTATGATTTAATGAGAGAAGAAGATAATAAAGTGAAATGGCATGCTACTGGCGATACCGCTAGAAGTGTAATTAAGTTTCAATATACGGTGTATAAGACATTGAAATCGCATAAAATTAAAAATGATATTTTACTATTGTATTGTGATCTTCCAGATAATTATTTAGAAATAAGAGAATTGCAGATCGCGGAATTTAGGAAGCATATTGATATTACGACTAAGCTTTATACAGATACAGGGCACCTAATGCATTGGGATAGACCGGAAGAGATTGCCGAGGATGTTTTACATTGGTTCATATAAAGAAGGTCCGTTGTTCGAATTTGAGCAACGGATTTCCTTTTGAAAGACCTAATGTAGTTGTTATAGCCAGTTCCTTGTAAATAGACATAATAAAACCTAGTGATAAGTTCAAAAGGTTGTAAGCCTAATATTCATGTATCTCGGCTGTACCTCATCACCATCAAGCTAATATTTTAAAGTACCGACTAAACAAAAATAGCACCAAAGTTCACTTTTACCGTTTTAGGGGTAACCTGTTCTGTTAAGTTGATGGATATGTGAAGCTACCCCAATTCATTTTTTTACTTTTGTTTAATGTTTTTATTTAATTTTTCTTTTATTATCATCATGGAAATACGAATCTCATTAATCTCACTATCACTTAGTCCGTTAAACAATTGATTTATTTGTTCATCTGACTGAATATGAATTATATCTAGTAGTTCCTCTCCTTTTTTTGTTAAAAAGAGCAAGTTTTTTCTGCTGTCTTTTAGTGAGCTTCGTTTCTCTATTAATTCTTCCTTCTCAAATCTACGTAAAATTCTACTCATATAGCTTCTGTCAATATTAAGTTCTTGCACAAGATTATTCGCAATACACTCTGTTCTTTCGCTTATTTCAAATAGTATTCGTGTTTCGGTTAATGAATAATCTGTATCTAGAATTTGATTATTAAATAAACCAAGTACCTTTGTATAAAATCGGTTGAATTGTCTGATGTCATAAATAATTTTTTTATCCATAGAGTCTCCTTTAGTTGACTAAGTCCACATTTAATATTAATATAACTGTACCCTTAAAATATGGACTTAGTCAACATTTAGAGGGGCCATTTTCAAAAATCTGTCGTAATCTTTAATAAAATTTAATTGAAGGAGATTGTATATGATGATTCGAGAAATGAAAAAAGAAGACAATGCAAGAGTAAAAGAAATTATACAAGATTCATTAAAATCACTTGGATTAGCGCTTCCTGGAACAGCTTATTTTGACCCTCAACTTAATGACCTACACCAATATTATAATAATCTAAAACATGCGAACTATTGGGTAGTGGAAATGGAAGGAGAAGTTGTTGGTGGAATTGGTATAGCACCGTTTAACGAGCATGATAAAGTTTGCGAATTACAAAAGCTATACTTAAGTCCAAAAGCACAAGGTTTAGGGCTTTCCAAGAAACTAATGGAAACAGCTTTGTTATTTGCCGCTACACATTATGGAAAGTGCTATTTAGAAACAATGCATGAATTAAAAACTGCATGTCTATTATATGAAAAATTTGAATTTATACTTTTAAATGAACCTCTACCAGGTTCTGAACACTCTACTATGGATGCATGGTAT
Source organism: Bacillus sp. HY001 (assembly GCF_007558965.1). Classification (NCBI taxonomy): domain Bacteria; kingdom Bacillati; phylum Bacillota; class Bacilli; order Caryophanales; family Bacillaceae; genus Bacillus; species Bacillus sp. HY001. Next base: position 12,505 of record NZ_VLTE01000074.1, read on the forward strand.
ATAAAATCTTTAAACGCTTCTATTTGAAAAGAAAGAGCAGGAGTTGAGCGAATACAAAGCGATTTTTATAATTAAAGATTACTTTCTGTTACTGTTTCAAGCGAAAAAATCACGTTTTAATAGGCTTCTTTAGTATGCCTACTTTTCTATAAATTATTAGATGCGAAACATGGATCGTTTCATATCTAGTAATTTACTTTGTTAGCTTGATGAGCATGCGGCTGTACCTATTATTAGAAAAAACGATATTTTGATGCAAAGTTATGGTGCAGGCAAGAGCATTAAAGTTCTATCGCCAATTCTTTTTTTGATATAATAGATGTGAAGCAGAAAATAGATAGAAAGATACTGCTAGTCATTTATATTTAAAATGTTGGGAGATTGAACAGAGTTATGGGGACAGAAAAAGAAATTAGTTCCGCTAAATTAATTTGGAAGATGACGCGCCCGCATACATTAACGGCGACGTTTTCTCCTGTAATTTTAGGAACAGTAGCATCACTTTATGTTACAGACATTCATTGGCTTTTATTTATTGCGATGATGGTTGCATGTTTAGCATTGCAAATCGCAACGAACTTATTTAATGAGTACTATGATTTCAAACGTGGATTAGATACCGCTGATTCTGTTGGTATCGGTGGTGGAATTGTCCGTCATGGATTGAAACCGAAAAATGTGTTAACAGTTGCGCTTTTATTGTATGTAGTAGCAGCAATTATTGGAGTTTATATTTGTATGAATAGCAGCTGGTGGTTAGTCGTTATCGGTTTAATCGGGATGGCGGTTGGCTATTTATATACAGGTGGTCCATTACCAATTGCGTACACTCCGTTTGGAGAATTAGTTTCTGGATTGTTGATGGGGACATGTTTTGTACTCATTGCTTTCTTTATTCAAACAAATACGATAACAATTGAAAGTATATTAATTTCCGTTCCAATTGGAATTTTAGTCGGTGCAATCAACATGTCGAATAACATCCGAGATATCGAAGAAGATATTAAAGGTGGAAGAAAGACATTAGTAATCCTCCTTGGGAGAGAGAAAGCAATCGTAACACTAGCTGTAGCCTTTTTCATTGCTTATGTATGGATCGCGGTGATTGTATTGATGGGTTATATAAGCCCTTGGGCATTAGTTATGTTCCTAGGTTTGAGAAAGCCAATCTCTGCCATTCAAAGTTTCCAAAAAGGAGCAAAGGATCCCGGATATATGCGCATCGCAATGAAATCAACAGCGATGACAAATACGATTTTCGGCTTTTTATTATCAGCAGGGTTATTAATTAGTTATTTGTTTTAATGAAAATATTGTTAAATAAAACCCCAATTTCTCAATTTTAATGTAGAGAGATTGGGGTTTTATTTTTGTATTTCTTTAATAATGATCAAAACCTTTTATAAATCTACATTATGTAATAGATTAGTTGAGGTAAAGATCAGGATGATTAGAGGAATGATTTTTATATTTGTCTAAGTTATAGAGTTTTTCAATAAAAAAATAACAAAATACAATATTTTTTTATTGAAAAACGATAAATTACATGTTAATCTTTAAAAAAAGATAGACAAGGATGAAGAAGAATGAAAAAAATATTTTTAATTGGATTTTCTACTATAACTTTAATTATTATTGGTTTTGTCTCTTACATTACATTAACAACGAAAGATCCATTAAGTGACAAAGAGTTTCCAAAAACTCAAGAAAAAGCAAAGATAACTGCTATTGAATATTTTCAAAAAGAAAAACAGTTAGATGTTGTTATAACTAAAGTTGGGATAGTGGGAGAAATAGGATATAAAGTTTGGATCGAAGGACATGAGCTGAATAATAAACAACAAAAGATTGATGCAATTATAGATGTTGCAAAAGAAGATAAATATAAAGTAATAAGTTCTAATATCAATTAAATATCAATTGTTACGTATAATTGATATTACCTTATCCATATAATTCATCATAAAATGCAACCTTTAATATGAAAAAAGCGCTATCTTGTTTGTAGAAATATACAAACAAGATAGCGCTTTTGTATGAATCTTTTGATTTAAGATGATTTTCATTGTTCGCTGAAGAATTACAGCTACCTCTGCATTTTATCTTTATACCGTCATGCTATTATCTTGATATAACTATGTTGTATGTAGTAGTGACGGAAATAGTGAAAGATTTCTAATTGGTTAATATATAAAATGAACTATTTCTTCCTAACAATAAAGTGAAACTTTAATCAGTGGGGGTTTTCTTCATCCCCCACTGATTATCAGCCCTCACCAATCGGACTTTTATGGGCAGTTGATCCCACACCTAACTTCTTTGCTTTCGCTGCATTTTGAGGTGGGGGTCTTACTGCCCATTAAAGCGGGATAAAA
>NZ_VLTE01000075.1:0-9777 GCF_007558965.1 Bacillus sp. HY001
ATGGTTACAATTCCTTTTGGCTCTAAAGCATCAAATATTGCTACTGTCTTCATTTGTTATGTCCCCCTGCGTATAGATTGTTTCCACTAAATCTAGTAACATCTCAAATTTATATGGTCCGTATAATGGTTCCTGGCCATAATAGAGATACAGAGATTCTTCATCAATTTGATAAGAATGCTGCACTGGATAACAATCTAGTAATTTAGAAATTTTTTCTTTATGCTTCGGTGATATGCCGTCTATTGTTTCAGCTATAGCACCCCATGTGTCCTCTGCTGCTTCCTTTATTTCCTTTAATGGTATGTCGAATAGTGTAGAGAGCTTTTCATACTCTTCTTCATCAATTGGAAAAGCTTCTAAGCCCATATCTTCGATCATGTCCGTACCCAATTCTATAAATCCTTCTTCATGGTCTAATTCATAGATATTCTCTCGGTCTAAATACGAGGGAGAATACTGTGTTACATCAATCGAAAGCTCATGCATGCTTTTAAAGTAACGTAAGATATGAAATTGACATGAATAAAATTTAGATAGATTTATGTTTAATAGGTTCATGGAAAGTAAGAAGATGACAATCGTATCTGTTGATTCTATGTCCTCCCACCTTATTGTTTGGTTTTCATCTAGAAAGTCCACACAAGTTTGGATTTTACTAATTGTTCCATGAGAGATTTTGTTGAAATCTATTTCTATATCTTTAGAAAGGCTTTCTAATATATATATTTCCTCTTGATATCTTTGTTTAATTTGTTCCCAACTAACGATGCTATAAGTTTTGTTTAACTTAAGTGATAGTAAGTAGTTTGACATCGCTACATTAGATGAATAGCTAAATAATTTCTTCATTTTTTGGCCCTCTGTACTAATTTGCTATATTTTTTGTTAACTGTATCTCTTCAAAGATACGAAGTAACATCTCAATTCGTTTAATTGCTGGAAAATATGTATCATCATCATAGAAAAGGTAAAGTTTTTCCTCATCAGCTTGGTAAAGCATACGTATATCAAACTGATTCTGGATTGACTGAAAGAAACTTTGATTCTCTATCTTGATATTAGAGAGCATTTCACCAATTGGACTCCATGCATTCTCAACAATAAGGTTTATCTCATCCATAGATATATGAAATAAATTCGAATATTGGATTAAGGTATCTTTATCGTCGCTATCTACCTCTTCGTGATGTAATTTCATATCTTGAAGTAAGTCATCACCCCAGCTTTTAAATGAATCCTCACAATCGTATTCTTCGAAATTATCTTGTTCTAAATAAGTTGGGTAATAATCTTTTACAGGAATCCCCAATTTATACATACGTATAAATATCTCCATAAGATAGAATTGCGATGTATAGAAGCAGGAAAGATCAGTATCTAAAGATGTTTCCGCAATCATAATTATTTCAAGTAAGGTTTTCGAATCAATTAAACCAATTGGGAAATTCGAGTCTTCCTCTAAATAAGAAACAGTAGCCATTACTTGTTGAATGGATCGTTCTGAAATCTTACTGAAGTCTATTTCTCTTGAGTGCTCTAAACAATCTAATATATAGATTTCTTCTTCATGCTTCTTATCTGCAAGTAATTCATGCAGTAAGTGAGCATTCTTTTGCATTTTTAACGAAAGTAGATACTTTCTTACTTTCTGGTGATTGTATGTAAATAATAATTTCATACCTGGTTCCCCTTCGTCTTTTCTCGAATCATTGCCGCAAGACGGATTATAATTTCATAATAAGAAAGTACCCATTCATCAAATGAGTACTGTTCATAACCATCCTCTAGAAATTCAATCAAAATATGACTGGGATACGCTTCACTTTGATAGGTGTTAAACGAAAATTCATGTAACACGAATTGAAAATCAGATTGTGTTATATGTTCCGAGCCTATACATAAATAGTAACCAGCTGTATCGAAGTAACATCCTTCCGCAGCCATAGAACTAATATCCGAAGCGAAATTCGAATACATGTCTTCTGAGCTAAATAACGTCCCATCTAACAGGTCTTCTTCAGTTCCAAAGGCAAAGTGACAAAATATACTTGTTTGCTCGTTAAAACGCGCAAACGACTCGAATAATAGTTCACTTGTGATATGCAACTTGTCCCTGTGAAAATCATTGATATTGATTAAGAATGGGATGTTATATTTACGAATTAATTTTTGTATGCGTAGTATCCGTATGTATACTTTCATCTCATTTCCTTGATTAAATAAATATCTCATCTTCTAGCCCCTGCTTTTCCACATCTTCTAGTTGTTCAGTGAAAAGATGTAAATGTAGCATTTCTTTTAATTCACAATCTGGACCATTTATACGAAATGAATTATCACTATAAAACGTGACATAATGTCGTAGCTGCTCAAATTGCTTTTCAAATTCATCTATATGTTCTAATGGTATGTTTTCTAAATCAGGCATTTCGTTCGCAATAAATCCATTTATAATCAATTCAAAGGATTGACGAAGTTCTTGATTATTAGGAAGGACTTCTTTTGACTGTAAAAAGTCAAAGAAGTCACTGTGATTCATACTCATTTGGATGCCCCCTTACACGCGAACCGGTAGAATTAACTGCAGATTAGAGTGAGTTGTATCCTCTGCTCCCACTACCACGATAGGTCTCTGATTACTAATCATTTTTATCGCGATTGTTTCAGAAGTTATCGTTTGTAGTGCTTGTAGCAGATATTCCACATTACAAGCCAATGTAAATGCTTCTACTTGATTACATGGAATTTCTACACTTGCAGTACCTACTTGAGAATTTTGTGGTTTAAGATGGATGCTTTCTTTTCCTTCTGACGTAAGTACGATTAAGGAAGAAAATGCTGAAAGCTGCTCCAACGTATTTTTAAATTCTTCACGTGATAGTTGTATTTCACTTTTAAATTCGTCGGGTACCATACGTGCCGTATCGGGATATGTACCAGCTAGTAATCTAGACTGATAGATAATACTTTCGCCACGGATCAACAGCTGTGTATCACTAATGAGCTTTAATTGTAAATTTGTTTCACGATTAAAGAGCTTAAGAGCTGTTTTAAGAGACTTAATTGGTAACACGACTTCACCATCTTTTGCGATAGTGATCTTTGTACAATCAAAATGTAAACGGGCTAAACGGTGAGCATCAGTTGCTATACTAAAGAACTTATCATCAACTGATTTTAAGTTCACACCTGTTAGAATCTTACGTGTATCCATTGCAGGAATAGCATGTAACGTTCCGTTGGCCATTGATACAAATTGTTCTTGTGAAAGTGAAATCCAATCTTCCCCTGCTTCGATTTTAATTTCAGGATATTCTTCGTGATCCATGGTACAAAAGCTAAATTGTTTCTTCTTACTTTCTACAATCTTTAGCTCATTGTTTTTATGTTCAAGACCGATGAATTCACTTTTGAATTTCTTAATCGTTTTAAGTACCGGAGCAGCTGCAAAAAGCACCTTCCCCGGTTCAGTACAATCCCCACTGTTTACATTAAAGCGAGTTACTAATGTTACTGTTTCTGTACCGTCTGAACCCATTAGAATCATTCCCTTTGAATTACAATCCAATAAAACACCTTGTAATGCCGGCATTGGGTTTTTAACGTCTACAGTAGCACTTGCTTTCTCTAATTTTTCAATAAATAATGTACGGTTAATAGTAAATTTCATAATAAATCCCTCCAAAAAGTAATAAAAAAAGAACAGACCTCATATCCTGTTCATTCGTTTTCCTGCTATAAAACAAAGCTTTACGCGCTTTGTTGTTTTTTTAACTGTTGTATGAGTTGATGAATGGCTTCTGTATGATCATGAAGTAACCATTCTCTAAAGGATGTAACATCACCAGGAATAAGAGCTGATAACCACCGGTTAAGCTGTTTCTCATTTCCAGGACGGATATTCTTCGCTTCGTGAATCAACTGTAAACTAGTTAGAATTCCTTCTAAACCACCAATCGTCGTATCCTCAAATGTTCTTGCTTGCGCATTATAATTGTGATTATAGGCAAGTAGAATTTCCTTGGATGTAATACTTAATGGTTTTGCAAGCTCTTGTATGTTTTGAATTAGTACACCTAGACTTACTTGGCCATTCGATGGTTCCTTCTTTGAACTTCCTTGTTTATGTTTTTGCTGTAACATAGTAGGTGGTATAAAATAATATCCTTTCTTTTGATAAGAAATATAGATACTATTTGGGCCATTACTACATGTAGAAAGTTCTACTTTAGTAGGTTTTACATTATAATACCGATAGGTAAGCCAATTCTTCAGCATTACCTGTTAAGAGTGGCTTTTCCCCCGGTCCACACCGTACGTGAGACTTTCACCTCATACGGCGCTCCATCTAATAATCAAATAGCATGAATTTTGTTCCTGAATCGTTTCAGTTTATTAATTTCCTTATTATTCAAGATGCTGCTCATATCAACTTCATTGTGTATTGCCTTGTGAATTTCCTTATCTACACAGGCTAGATTTGGCAGCTTATTGACTTCTTCTAACGGGAGATTAGGATTAATGTGATGAACATGCAGGTTGTGCTTCCCAAGTGGGACTCCTGTAATTCTACATTTTCCTCTATCTCTGTTGAACGCATATCCTCTATTCATAAAGTACTCAAAATTGTATCGGGGTGAATTCACAAGTTTTTTCCTGACTTTCTCAAGGAGAGAGAGGCTTGTAATTTCATCTAGTCTGACACTGAACTCCTTTGTTCCCTTTCTTCGCTCGATTAATTTACGTCCCGAAGGAGAGTATGGAGTTTCATTTTGAACCTTTTGTTTATATAGGTTTTCGTTCATCTTGGTTAGGTTTAAATGCATAATGCCAATGTAGCCAACTTCGGTTTTAATAGCTAAAGTCTTTTGTGTCCGTTTAGGGTATTTGTCCGCAAGGTTAATACACTTGTTGATAGGATGTAAGACCCCACCACGCCTAGATAGAAGATTAAAAGTCTTTTTTCTTAACTTATAACCTTCTCTATCCATTATGGGAGATTCGGTGGCATATGAATAATAATTTATTAATCCTCTAACCTTTGAGTTATAGGCTAAGATTAGCTGTGCATTACTCAGTTTATCGTGGCTTAATCTTTTGCCGAGAGAAGTGAGTGTGGCTCTGAGTTCTTTTACTTTTCTTTTAATCTTCTTATCAGAAGGAGTTATTTGGCTGATATATCTTGTCTTTTTATCCTTCTTCTTTTTTCCTTTTACACCTTTTAAGACTACCTTGTATTTGAAGCCAAGAAATTCTATTGGCTTATGCCTGATGTTGGTTATTCTTGTTTTCTCTTCGGATAGTTCAAGTTTAAGTTCTTTCTGAAGAAAATTCTTGATAACAGTCTTCCATCTATAAGCATGGGATTTGTTATTAGTGACTAGAACCCAGTCATCAGCATATCTGATTAGATAGCCTGGCTTAAGGTTAGAAGATTTTAAACCTCGTAATTTATGATCGTGTTTCGAATACTCATGTCTGGTTGTAAATTCTTCAAATTGCTTGGCAACCCATTTGTCGAAGGAATGTAAGTATACATTTGCTAAGAGGGGGCTTAATATGCCACCTTGGGGTGTACCATTGTCATTTCTAATGATATTTTTGAAGATTCCAGCTTTGAGGAATTCCGTTATTAGGCACAATATTCGTCTATCTTTGATTCCCATGCTCCATAGTTTTTTTATAAGAATCCTATGGTTTACTTTGTCGAAGAATTGACGAATATCACCTTCTACGATCCAGTGATACCCAGTGTTATGAACAAGGACTTTTACTCTTTCCAACGCATGATAGGTAGTTCTTTCTGGTCGAAACCCAAAGCTGTATTTGAAGAATTGTGCTTCGAGTACAGGCTCTAAGACTTGCTTCATCATTTGTTGAATTATCCGGTCTTCTATGGTTGGAATACCGAGAGGTCGTTGTCCGCCATTAGCCTTTGGAATAAACACACGTTTTATTAGGTGCGCCTTGAAATTTGTGAGTCTACCACGAATTAACTCGATAAGTTTTTCTTCGGATAGTCTGAGGTAGTCTTGGATTGTTTTTCCGTCTACCCCTGGAGTCATGGAGCCTTTATTGCTTTTTAGCGAGTGTATCGCAGTGACAATATTAGGTTTTGACATCGCAATTTCAAGGAGAGATGTGTGTTTGATTCTCGTCTTTTTTTCCATATGCTCTTTTGTTTTTGAGTACAGCTTGTCTAATGTTCTCTTTAATTCTGTTTCTGATTCAAGAGTATTTTCTAGTTTTCGCACCAAATTGCATCACCTCTTTTGCTGAGATTTTGCTCTAAGGTTTAGTCGGTTACTGTTACACATTCCTAGAATAATTTTGCCTTTGCATGATTATTAGACTTGGGCCCTTCCCTCTAGTTATATTACATAACCTTCTTTGGTACTATGACCCTACTGCCATTGGTGTTAAGGAACTTCAGTATTGTATGTGTAATACCTTATATCCACGAACCGATAATTAACCATCGTATGACGTTCTCACCAACTTCAACTGTTCCACATGTTTTAGCCTTACATATAGCCTTAGGACTCACCTTTATGCCGTCAGTTACTAATGAACTAATCGTAATTTGATTCATTAGATGAATAGGGTATAGTCCCTATCCGCAGATTTGATATACCTTATTATCATTTCCACAACTGAAAAGGTATGGTTTTACCTCCTCCATATTTCTAAGGAACGGATAGTATCGACACGTACATTCAGTGATTCGCCAGAATCTATGATTCATTCTATCCATAGCTATTTTATGGCGTCCCGATTACTTTTCTTACCATGTTCCCTGAGGAATTTAGGTTCGATTTTCACCGCCTTCAACGGGCTCATAACAATGATAGGGTTCTCTATTATTGCTATCCGTAGTATTAGACCTTTTCAAGAGTTTACGATGTTCTTGCAAGACTTACTTCCGAGTCTTGATAGTCAAACATGCAGTTAGAACATTTTATAGTTCCCTCGCTTTTATATAGTGTGTTTCCACAACTTTTTGTGCGAGAACAGTTCACACAAGGTATCTTCCTACGCCCCAAAGCACAGCAGCTCTTTTTAAACTATTTGAAAAGCCACCTTTTACAGAACTATAGTCAGATTCTTCACTTCCATCCTCTTTTGATATCCAACGTTCATTCAAAAACACTGATATGGTACATTTCGTTGCTTTCTCACCCCATTTTTCATACGACACCTGCCAGTTATCAATACCAAAGACTTCATCAAATCGGTCCTGAATGGCGCGTGCGTCAACAAATGGAGCTACAAACGCAAAAAAACGACCTTGGCTTTCAAATGTATTTATAATTTTCCATCCTAATTGTTCGACAGGAAATTCAGCTTGTAAACTTTCCATTATATTTGTCATAATAATCCTCCTGTATTACTTGTTATTTCGAATCTGGGTGTTTCCACTCTTTCTTTCGAAATTCATCAATCATTTCACATATAATTCCTCTGTTTTCATGAAGCAGCCAATCCTCATGGGAAGTAATATCTTTCCCTGATTGAATGGATAGACGCTTATTCAAATCCTCTATACTTTTACAACTGATATTCCTTGCTGCATAAATGAGACTTAAACTTACTTTTAAATCTCTTAAATAAGAAATGGTAATATCCTTAAATGTCGTAGCTTTCGTATTGAAGTTTTGATTGTGCGCTTGCAACATTGATACAGAACTGATCCATAAAGGATTAGCTAGTTCTTTAATTTCTTTAATAATGTCATGTAAATGAGCATCATTTTGTAATTTCCTTTGTGATTTTTCCATGACTAAATTCATGATGTTTCCCCCTAATTAATAAAATAATTGCCTAAAGTGCTGGCTATACAATAACTCCAAACTTGAAGACAACACAAAAAGGGCTTCTTCAAGTCGATTAAAAATGTGTATAGCAAAATAAGCTATATATACACTAATCGGCTCAAAGAAGCCCTTTCATAAATGAAACAAGACGCAACTTGCTTCTACAACTCAACCACAACACAAAAAAAGGTGTGGGAATAAACGGAATCAATTAAACAATAAATATATCTGTATATTAAACTATCTTTATTTTTAATGCAAGTAAAAAAGAGTGAAACAACCGTATCACTCTTTCATCCATAGTATATTATTTGCTCCAAAATTCATTATAATACCAAGCTCGATAAGAAATATGTTCTGATACATCCATTATTTTCATACGTCTTCTATGATTTTAGGGTGAACAGGTATACTATATATCTTCGCATCGTCTGGTTTCATCATATCTTCTACTTCAATTTTTACAACTTTTAGATGGTACGGCATACGACCATTACTAAAAATATCCCCTACACAAATTGTCCAAAGACTTGTTTCTATTTCAGTTACATTATTCATTTTATATTCTCCTCTATAAATTAATAAAAAAGACATTGAACAAATACGTCCAATGTCTTTTTCCCTCTTATATACTAGTTAACTCAAAGTATAATTTTTCTGGTTTTCCATACATGCTAATTTCATTTTGATATACGACAGCTAATGGCTGAGGCATCTCAATGCTTTCCATATAGGATAATGAAGCAGCTGCTTCTATTTTTTCTTTAATCTCATTAGGAATGGCTGAATAAGATAAGCTATTCATTTTACTTCCTAATTTAGTATCTGTAGCAGCTTCATAATAAATTTCGGTAATTATGACCTCATTATCATCTGGATCATACATATATCCTCGGTTAACTGTAATCATATTGTAGTGCTCCTCTCAGGTTTACATTTTCTAATTCCTTGTGCTTTTAGCATTGCAACAAGTACCTTACTTATATATAAATCCCATATTTTCTATAGTTGCATTCCATTCTATAACTACTGTACTATGTCTCTTTTATAAATTGTTCTTAAAAACGGAGAGTTCAGAAATTCTTAACAAAAGTAGGATATGATAAAGCCCTGGATTTGGTTATAATTTCTTACCGCTTTTAATATTTGAGATTCTTTAAATTTGCTTTTTTACAGTGTAATTGCATAGACCCAGGAGCCTTTTTCAAGCCTGAATGTATCAAGATCTTTATCTATACGATAGAAAACATTCAGTTCATACTCTGAAACTACTGCAAAATACATATAAACTGTCCCTTTACCTAAATATTCAATTCTCTCAATTGACAAAGAGAACATATCCCTCATAAGTTGTTTACAATGTAAAATCTCTTTTAATTCTTTTTCAACATTCATATATATACACCTACTTTATTAAATTTTTGGTAGTAAATTTGCTATAACACATGGTAAATCTACAATCTTTTGACGATGATAAATTTCTTCTACTGTGTCATAGATTGCTATATGCCCATAATCTACCTTTACTCGCTCACGCAAACCTAATCGATTAATATTAACGTACTCCACTTCTCCATAATCACTCTGCGCTTCCATTAAATAAAACCCTACTGCCTCATATGGACTATTGGCTGCAATAATTTTTATAGCAAGTTCTTCTCCATAACTAACCTTATAAAATTTCATTTGTACTTCCCCCTTGAAATAGAAAAAAGCACCTTAAAATTGTGCTTTAATCACTTTTATTATTCGTTTAGCCTAAATGGTCTAATACATGTATTTCCTAACTTAAAGACAACACAAAAAGGGCTTCTTTAAGTCGATTAAAAATGTGTATAGCAAAATAAGCTATATATACACTAATCGGCTCAAAGAAGCCCTTTCACAAATGAAACAAGACGCAACTTGCTTCTACAACTCAACCACAACACAAAAAAGGTGTGGGAATAAACGGAATCAA
>NZ_VLTE01000076.1:0-11591 GCF_007558965.1 Bacillus sp. HY001
GGGGTCCTACCAACAAAACGCGGAAAACATACGCTAAGCAAATTTCGACATAAAGAAAGCCGATTTTTCCTACGCTAAGGAATCATCGGCTTTTAGTATTATTGAATAAGAGGGCGTAGTGAATGTAGACTTGCTACTTTACTTGCATCAAAGTTGTATTCACCAAGAAAATTAATGTGTTCCCATCCTAACGGAGAAACATGTTTAAGTAAATCTTCTCTCAAATTCCCCTTTTCCTTCAATAATTTTGTTGCTTCTGTAAGATAAACGGTATTCCATACGCTAATAGCATTTATTAGAATATTTAAAGCACTTGCACGTTGTAGTTGGTCTTGTATTCCTCGTTCTCGTAACTCACCTCGTTTTCCAAAGAATAAGGCTCTTGCTAACCCATTCATGGCTTCCCCTTTATTTAGTCCTCGCTGAATTCGACGGCGTAGTGTTTCGTTAGATATGTAATCCAAAATAAAAATGGTCTTTTCGATTCTCCCCATTTCTCGCAAAGTAGTTGCAAGTTTATTTTGTCTCGCATATGACCCTAATTTCCCCATAATAAGTGAACCAGACACTTTTCCTTCTCGAATAGAATGAGCTACGCGCAATACGTCATCAAAATTCTCTTGAATAATTTTAGTATTAATACGACCACGGAGTATATTTTCTAGTTTTGGGAATTCATTAGGCATTTGGATGGTGAATAGCTTAGAGTCAGCTAAATCACGTAGCCTTGGTGCAAAGCGAAATCCTAGTAAATGACTCAATCCAAATACTGAGTCGGCGTAGCCAGCTGTATCTGTAAAATGCTCTTCAATATTTAAATCTGTCTCATGATGAAGTAATCCATCGATAACGTGTACAGCATCACGAGCATTGGTATTAATGACTTTCGTATAAAAGCTTGAAAATTGATCACTAGTAAATCGATAAATGGTTGCCCCTTTTCCAGACCCGTAGTGTGGATTGGCATCGGCATGTAACGATGAAACACCAACCTGTACGCGCATTCCATCAGAGGAAGAGGTACTTCCATCTCCCCAATAGGAAGCTAGTTTAAGCTTATGTTGAAAATTTACTAATGTCGCTTGTGCACGACTTATAGCATCATCGAATAAACGCCATTGCGCTGCATTAGCCATTTGATGATAGGTAACTCCTGGTGTCGCTTCTGCCATTTTAGTAAGACCTATGTTAGTTCCCATCGCCATGAGAGCAGCCATGAGAACTACTTTTTCCTCTCCCTTTGGTGGGCGATTGGTTGAGGCATGTATCAACATTTCATCAAATCCTGTCCAGTGTGCTACCTCCATTAAAAGATCAGTGAGCTTTATTCTTGGCAACATATTATATAAAGACAGGCTAAAAGCTCTCGCTTCTTCGGGTGTATTCTTCTCCAAACGGTCCACTCGGATCTTAGCCTTTTCGATATTTACTCCTTCTAGAGAATCAAGATTATTTGAAACCCATGTAAGGCGTTGAGCTAGTGACTTTCTTCTTTCCTCAATATATTCATCTGCCGATGAACGAACGGCTAGTTTAGTTTCCGTAAGACGAGTTGTTGTCCAATCTTTTTTAGGAACAAGATACTCTTCAAAATCTTTATGAAGTCTACTACCGACTACGGATATGTCGCCTGAACGAATATGATTTTTCAACTCTGTTAGTGCAGCCATCTCATAATAGTGCCGGTTAATTATTCCATCATCACCATAAACATGCTTCTTCCAACGTTTAGGAATAAAATCTACCGGGGCATCATTTGGAATTTTTCTTTTACCAGATTCATTTATTTCATTTAGCGTTTTTAGGGCTTGCAATAATGGCTCTGTACCTTGTGTAGAACGAAATTCAAGAGATTTAAGAAAAGTAGGAGTATATTTTCTTAGATAAGAAAACCGATTTTCTAACAAATCTAGATAATCGTAATCCATCGGTCGGGCTAATTTTTGGGCTTCTTCAACGGAAGAAACAATTTTATCCCACGGCATAATCATTTCAATAGCATTAAATGGATCAAGCCCTTCATTTCGTGCTTGAATAAGTGCAGCACCAATATCTGCAAAATGCACGACTTTTTCATTCACTGCTTTTCCATTTTCTTTTTGCATTTCCTCTTGTGTTTTACGACCCTTTGATTGTAAAATCATCATTTGTCTATCATGAATTTCAATTGCTTGGTCAATTAGATCTTGGCTTAGTGTTACTAGATAGGCAACAAGAATTGCATATTTCTTCATTTCTTTAAATCTTCGAAATGAGTGTGGTTCATACCGTGCTCCAATACGAGATAATTGAAGTAACCGATTGGGATGGATTTGTTCTGTATTTATTTCTAATTTTAATTCTCGAATATATTCTAAGCGCTTTATGACTTTTAAAAAGGCTTCAGGTGAAGATTGGCCGGGAAGCTCCCTCAGCCATGCTAAAGGGGTTTTTCTATTGTCTACAAATGGATCTATAAGTTTATCTAACTTTTGTTTTTGCCATTTGGAAAGAGTACAAGTTAATGATTTAAAAATCCTTTCCTCTGCTCGTTGACGAGTTTCCCAAACAAGCCTTTCTATAGTAGTCATGCCAGGGAGAATAATTTTCTGATTACGTAGTTCTTCTTGTGCTGTACGAAGAAGATACATTGAATTTCCATTTTGAAGGGCATGATTCAAAAGAAACTGAGCTGCCTTGCGATAGTTCCCTAAGGAAAAATTTTGATAACCATAAACTTGACGGATTTCTTCCATATGCTCATGTTTAGTTGGCTCTCGTTGGGCATATAAAGAAAATGAATTAGGATTAACATCTATTTGGCTAGCTATGTATTCGATTATGTAATCTGGAATAGGTCCAACATCTGAAAGGGACCATCCAGGATAGCGTAGAACACATAATTGAACAGCAAAGCCTAATCGATTATGATCTCTTCTGTGTCGTTTAATAATTTCAAGGTCATATTGTGAAAAAGTATAATAAGTTTCTAGTTCACTTTCGCTCATATCAGCTGGAATTCGTACAAATTCCGTTCTTTGATCTTCTGTTAGTAATTCTTTCCCTCTCATGCTACAACTCCTTGCCAGATATCTTTTTCTTATCTAGATAACGGTATAAGGTTGTTGCTCCAATCCCTGTTGCCGTCTTAATTTGAGATAAAGAGTAATCTTTGCTTTCATACATTTTTATAGCAAGTTCTATTTTCTTTAAATCAACTTTCGGTCTTCCTCCGTTTCTTCCCCTAGCTCTAGCAGCCGTCAATCCATCTTTCGTTCGTTCACTGATAATATCACGTTCTAATTCTGCTATGCTGGCCAACATTCTGAAAAAGAAACGTCCCATAGCAGTTGTTGTGTCAATCTTGTCTTGAATGGAGACAAAATGAATTCCCTTTGCTTCAAAATGTTCCATAAGCTCAATTAAATGTTTGGTACTACGACTGATACGATCTAATTTATAGACAACCACCGTGTCGCCTTTACGTAAAACTTTAAGAAGGTCATCTAACTGTGGTCGGTTTTTTTTCTTACCTGATTCTTTTTCTTCAAAAGTCTGGTCCACTCCGTAGTGAGCCAATGCATCAAGTTGTAACGATAATGACTGATCTTGTGTACTGACACGTGCATATCCAAATTTCAACAAGAATCCCCCCTTATTAATGCCTTAACTATACCAAAAAGGGGGTAGAGATAGATATATTGGTCTTTTGATTTTGGTTATATTTTTGGTTATGTATTTAAGTAGTTTTTAAGGTTTTTAGAGAAGTTCTCTATTCATAACCAAAAACGGTCGTTTATGGTGATTTGTCCATGAACTAATGAATTAAATGGCTTTTTTAATTTTGTTCAATAATCGGGCCAGATTGTGGAACAACACTTTTAAAGAAAATTGGATATCTATGTTAAATTTCAGAATAGATGGTAAGGTTATACTTAACTAATGGGATAGTTTAGTTTTAGAAGATAAAATAATAAATCATACTTGACCCTGTACTATGGTACAGGGTTTATTCTGTACTAGGAAGAAAAATTCCTGTAAATAATTGCAGATCAAATAGAGGAGGCAGCAACATGAATCAAAATCATTTGAATACTTCGTTAAAGGACAAGGTGTTACAATCACTTGGTTTGCCAGAAGAAGGATTTGAGGGAAAAATCCGTTTATTGTCTCCTTCAGAAAATAGTATCCGTTTAGACATTCTTCTTTTCATGGCTGAGGGAAAAATCGTCAACATCAATGATTTAACTGCAACAGAGGAACAAATTGATGTCCAATCTGCTCTTCAACGTTTAAGGGAATTGGATTTAATTCACTGGGACCAAAACTCTGGGGATGTGAACGTGGCGTATCCTTTTTCAGGAGTTCCGACTCCACACCGTGTTACATTGGCTGGAATGTTGCCAGCTTATTCCATGTGTGCGATTGATGCCCTTGGCATTCCATCGATGTTTACAGATGCCGTTATTGAATCGGAATGTGCATTTTGCGGTGAAAAGATTACCATCGATGTGAAAAACAACATGCCCGTTGCCAATCCTGATACCGTGGTTGTAGGCTTGGGAACAACGGATGCTGCCGATACCAACGCATGCTGCGATTCTTCTTGCGAATCGAATGAGCCAACGTCCATTTCTACCAGCTGTTGCCCAGCCATTCAATTTTATTGTTCTGAGGAACATTGGCAAAAAGCGAATGAAAAGAATTCAACAACGGCGAAGGACAAGCTGACTCTTGCGGAAGCCTTTGAGGTTGGGGCTGCTGTTTTTGGCGGCACGTTATCTGGCTCTAAGGGTAAGTAAAATCTCATGAATGAAGTAAACTATATATTTACCCTGTACTAAGGTACGTGGTTTATGCTGTAAGTGAGGTGAGACGTATGAAATTTCGTATCGGAGAACTGGCTGACAAGTGCGGTGTTAACAAGGAGACCATTCGATATTATGAGCGTTTAGGCTTAATTCCAGAGCCTGAACGTACGGAAAAAGGATACCGAATGTATTCCCAACAAACGGTCGATCGATTGCATTTCATAAAACGAATGCAGGAATTAGGATTTACCTTAAATGAAATTGATAAATTGCTAGGGGTTGTCGATCGCGATGAAGCGAAGTGTCGTGATATGTATGATTTCACTATTTTGAAGATAGAGGACATTCAACGTAAAATTGAAGATCTTAAAAGGATTGAACGAATGCTGATGGATCTTAAAGAAAGATGTCCCGAAAACAAAGATATTTACGAATGCCCCATTATTGAAACACTGATGAAGAAATAAGAGGTGAAACAGAAATGAAAAACATAATAAAAAGTTCAGGTTGGTTTCTTGTCGCACTCATCACATGCCCGTGTCATCTGTTTTTACTACTTCCGTTGATTGCAGGAACAGCACTGGGATCATACTTCACGGAATTTAAAAATGTTATTTTCATCATGATGGGTCTGTTATTCGTTTTCGCTCTTTTCAAGGGCTGGAGAAAACTTGATCCAGAAACAAAAGAGGAAACAAAGAAAGATACAACCACACATGATTGTTGCAGCATGGAGAAGTTCAAGTCATGAAAGAAAAAGTTTCACAAGTAGCCACTGTATTTTCAGCTTTTGTTATGGCGGGTTGTTGCCTGGGTCCACTAATCTTGATTCCCCTTGGACTCACTGGGTTTGCAGGCGCAATCGCATTCTACTCGTTGAAGTATCGGTTATTGTTCAGCATCGTTACCATTGTCCTTCTTGCGTACTCCTTTTATATGGTTTATGGAAGAAAGGGTAAAAGGAAAAGTTCTGTCATTGGCTTATGGATTACAACGTTCCTTGTTTTTACCATGTTTCTTTTCTTATTTTCAGTTGAAAGTTGACTATAAAAAATGGGGTGTATTATGTGAAAGTACAAATAATCAGGATTATGATGTTGCTATCCCTTATGCTAGTGGTTAGTGCATGCAGTAACGAACAAGAAGTCCAAAAAACTGAAGTATCTAAGAGTGAAGTGAAAACAACTGCTATGAATTCAGAGAAGGATGTAAAAGCTATTACTGAAGCTGAGAAGACGGGGACATTCATGGTTATAGCAGGGATGGATTGCTGCCCGCCATCAGTTGTGGAAGATGCCATTGCACAGGTTGAAGGTGCTGGCAAAACAGCCATTAAAGTTAATGGAAGCACCGCGGAAGTAACGGTTTCTTTTGATGATACGAAAACCAATTTAGATGCAATTAAGACGGAGGTTTCAGACTTGGGTCTCCCCGTCGAATAAAAGGAGGATATTTTTACCATGAAAAAATATCGAGTGAACGTGCAAGGAATGACATGTTCGGGTTGTGAACAGCATGTAGCTGTCGCTCTTGAAAACATGGGTGCAAAAGCGATTGAAGTAGATTTTCGCCGTGGAGAAGCTGTATTTGAGCTTCCTGATGACGTGAAAGTTGAAGACGCGAAAAATGCGATTGCTGACGCAAACTATCACCCGGGCGAAGCAGAAGAATTTCAATCGGAACAAAAGACGAATTTATTGAAAAAATATCGGCTAAACGTTGAAGGAATGACCTGCACTGGTTGTGAAGAACATATTGCGGTTGCTCTTGAAAATGCAGGTGCAAAAGGGATTGAAGTAGACTTTCGTCGCGGAGAAGCACTGTTTGAACTACCGTATGATGTAGACATTGATATCGCGAAAACAGCGATTACTGACGCACAATATCAACCGGGCGAAGCAGAAGAAATACAAGTGCAATCGGAAAAAAGGACAGATGTAAGTTTAAATGATGAAGGTAACTATGATTATGATTACATCATCATCGGTTCTGGTGGAGCTGCCTTTTCATCTGCCATTGAAGCCGTTGCTTTGAACGCAAAAGTGGCTATGATTGAGCGTGGAACGGTGGGTGGAACTTGCGTTAATGTCGGATGCGTTCCTTCTAAGACCTTATTAAGAGCAGGGGAAATCAATCATCTAGCAAAAAATAATCCATTTGTGGGATTACACACTTCGGCTTCAAATGTTGATTTAGCGCCATTAGTAAAACAAAAGAATGATTTAGTAACCGAGATGCGAAATGAAAAATATGTGAATTTAATTGATGATTATGGTTTTGAATTAATAAAAGGTGAAGCAAAATTCGTAAATGAAAATACAGTTGAAGTAAATGGCAATCAAATCACAGCCAAAAGATTTTTAATAGCTACAGGTGCTTCTTCAACTGCACCTAATATTCCCGGATTAGATGAAGTAGATTATTTAACAAGCACTAGCTTATTGGAATTAAAGAAGGTTCCAAATCGTCTTACCGTAATTGGTTCAGGATATATCGGCATGGAATTAGGACAACTATTTCATAACCTCGGGTCAGAAGTCACTTTGATTCAAAGAAGCGAGCGTCTATTAAAAGAATACGATCCTGAAATTTCAGAAGCCATTACTAAGGCCTTAACAGAACAGGGAATTAATTTAGTAACAGGTGCAACCTATGAACGAGTTGAGCAAGATGGAGACATTAAAAAAGTTCATGTTGAGATAAATGGTAAAAAGCGAATTATTGAAGCAGAACAATTGCTAATTGCCACTGGAAGAAAACCAAATACAGAATCATTAAACTTACATGCAGCAGGCGTTGAAGTTGGTTCCCGTGGTGAAATTGTCATTGATGATTATCTTAAAACGACCAATTCCCGAATTTATTCAGCTGGAGATGTCACTCCCGGTCCCCAATTTGTTTATGTAGCTGCTTATGAAGGTGGACTTGCTGCTCGTAATGCAATCGGAGGACTAAATCAAAAGGTCAATTTAGAAGTGGTTCCAGGCGTTACGTTTACTTCTCCATCGATTGCAACGGTTGGTTTAACGGAGCAACAGGCAAAAGAAAAAGGATATGAAGTGAAAACATCGGTATTGCCGTTGGATGCTGTTCCAAGAGCGCTCGTTAATCGGGAAACAACAGGTGTTTTCAAATTAGTGGCAGACGCGAAAACATTGAAAGTGTTAGGGGCGCATGTAGTGGCAGAAAACGCAGGAGACGTAATTTATGCAGCAACATTAGCTGTGAAATTCGGTTTAACTGTTGGAGATCTGAGAGAAACGATGGCTCCATATCTAACAATGGCAGAAGGATTGAAGCTGGCTGTCCTAACTTTTGATAAAGATGTTTCGAAATTATCTTGCTGTGCTGGATAAGTTAGAAAAAAGATTCCTGATTATTGCTCAGGAATCTTTTTTCTGTTTTATGAATAAGGTTTTCCGTACTTTGCCAAATTAACTTTAAACTGTTTAAGGAAATGAAATATTTATATAGCATATTTGTTTTACACGGTTTATTATGTCAACAATCTGTGCACTTTGGTTAAGTCTTCTTGCTATTGAAATCTATAAAACTTACTTAATAAAAAGGATTGAGTTTCTCTACAAATTATCGAGGAATGACTAATGGTGGCAGAGGAATAAATCCCTTTTTAACAGCCATTGAGTCAGTGGCTAGGTGCAACGATTTGCACGATGATAATTACGAATAAATGCATCACTTACGTCTGCTCGATGGCTCGAAATTGCCCCAGTATTCCAAAGTCCATAAATCCCTGTACGGCGAAATAATGTCCAATGAGTATCTTCTGGTCATCTATAAACAGGCGTTTGAATATCTCCTAGTTCCTTAACTGTTTTTGATTCCGAAATAGCATTATATGGAGCTGGAACAGTGTAACCAAGACGAATTAAAATTTGATATAACTCTGTTAGATTGGGTTCGCATACATCCCGACGATAGATTTCCATAAGTTGTTTTAATTGAGGATTCTTTAAAATCTGAATGTATAAATTACATTACCCCAAGCAAACCCATTCGCGAAGGTAGCCTTGGGTTACCATATAATACTCGCTAGTATCAAGGAAACGGTTTTCATGTCGAGTTTATTATAGAAATGTTGCAATAACACCATTTTAAAGATGATGTTACTTCTATCTCCTGATTAAACTTTGTATTTAAATTATAAAATTGCACTTGACCTTCCCCTAAGGTGAACGTTGTAAACTCTAGTTAATTCAGTGATGGTCTTCCAGTTAACGAAAAGGGGGGAGATAATGGAGGATTTAACGATTGGTCAACTAGCCCAACAAACAGGAGTCAGTCGAAAAGCCATTCGACTGTATGAAGAAAAGGAATTGATACTGCCTTCTATAAAGCGTAGCGAAGGTAATTACCGCGTTTATAACCAAGAGCATGTGTTTTGTATCAATGGTATTAAACAACTCCGATCATTAGGCGTATCACTGGAGGAAATGAAAGATTTAATAGTGATTTTCGAAAAAAATACGGTGGAGATAGAACCGCATCTACAACATTTGTTAAAAGATAAACTGACCAAGATAGACGAACAAATCAACGAACTACAAAAGTTGCGTAAACACATTGAATCGTACCTTGATTCCCCGAAAGAGGCATTCAATCAAATGGAGGGATTTAAACAATGAAGAATAAAACAGAACTCAAAAAATTTTATGAACTATTGTTAGCTAAGCTGCCTAAAGAATCAGTGCCTATTCTTCGGACAATTTTTTTCTCCATTCGTGATGGGCAGGCAGTTACAGAAAGTTCTTTAATAAATCAAACGGGAATTAATACAAAAACAGTTCAGTCAGTAGTGAAGATATTAGCCCAACGGCAGATGATCGTTCGGGAGGCGGATCAAAAAATAGTAGGGGCATTGGGCTTATCGATTATACCGACTACTAACCAGATTCATTTAGGAGGACGAACTTTATTTGCCTGGTGTGCAATATCGACATTGGAGCTGTCAACTGCTCTGGTTGCTGATGTCGATATACATTCCCGTTGTGCGTACACAGGTGAACCGATTGAGGTAACTGTCCGAAATGGAAAATTAGCAAAAACAACTCCTGATTCAACAGTAATCTGGACAGTGCCGTTTGATTCTGAGGCTCCATGGGCCGGAGGAACATGTAAACAAATTCACTATTTTAGCTCAGTTGAGCATGCAAACAAGTGGAAAGAAGAACATCCAAAATTGCAAGGGGAAATTATGACTTTGGAACAAGCTCTCTCTTTTGGAAACGAATTGAAAAAATTTTTATCATAGGGTAGAGCCCATGAAGTTTCAAAAATCAGACAAGCTATGAAAAGGATGCTTTTATCGGTCAATTAGTCCAACAAATGGAGTTTTTAGGTAATGAAAAGTAATATCGAAAATAATAATAGGAACAAAAAATAACAAAGGAGGAAAAAGACATGAAAACTGAAATTCAGGAAATCGTAACCCGACTTGACCAACAGTCGAACAAGGGAGAGGGAGGAGAATCCATGAAGTGGCTGTTTCGCCCGTTGTTACAAATGCTAGCAGGGGGGGAGTCTGTCACCATTGAAGATATGGCGACAACGACCGGAAAACCTGTTGAAGAGGTGAAGAAAGTTCTCCAGTCTCTGCCAAGCGTGGAAATCGACGAACAAGGCCGTGTCGTTGGTTTAGGTCTTACCCTTATCCCTACCCCTCACCACTTTACGGTTGATGGGAAGCAACTATATGCCTGGTGCGCCCTTGACACACTTATATTTCCAGCACTCATCGGTCGTTCGGTCAACATCGAGTCACCCTGTCACAGCACCGGAGAACCTATACGGTTGAATGTGGAACCGGACCACATTGTAAGCGTGGAACCTTCCACTGCCGTTGTCTCAATCGTGACGCCAGATGATATGTCCTCGATTCGTACGGCATTCTGCAACGAAGTCCATTTCTTCAGCTCACCGAATGCAGCCGAAGACTGGCTTGACCAACATCCAGGGGGAAAAGTGTTATCTGTAGAAGATGCCTTTGAACTGGGTCGCCTAATGGGGACGCGTTACGAGGAATCTAGACCTGCCAATGGGTCATGCTGTGACATTTAGTCGCAAGTAACCACGATACCAGAAGGAGCCACAGGTCTGAAAGATGAAACCCAGGGCCAGCTCAGGACAGGTTTCCCTCTTTTATACCTGATTTCTTATATCTCTGACCGCTAACTACGCGAAGTATGCAAAGGTGGTAAAACCTACAAAAATACCCGGTATTTCTGTACTAAGGAGCCGATCCGTATATGCCATGGTACCGGAGTATTTATTCGATGCTACGATTGAAGGCTTTAAAGACGGAAAAACAGTACAAAAATACAGTTAAAATCCATAAATCATGGAGGTATTGAATAAAAAAATTCATCATTCTAGGAGGGAAAAATATGCAAACATTAATCTGTCCTGCTTGCGGATGTTCCCTCGTACGACTAGGGATTGAAAAAGATAGGGCAGCTGTGTACAAATATAAGTTTACGAGAAGACCTGCTAAAACATATTTCTCCATTGGGATGGGAACATATTAATTTTCTTGGCGAATACACATTTGATATGAAGAAAGTAGCAAGTTTATATTCACTACGCCCTCTTATTCAATAATACTAAAGGCCGATGATTCCTTAGGTAGGGAAAATCGGCTTTTTTCCTCCCAAAATTCTCTTAGCGTATGTTTTCCGCGTTTTGTTGGTAAGACCCCATTTAGAAATTTTGAAATAATTAAGATTCCTTGTTAGCAATGAAAGAAATAAGTCTATGAAAAAATATAAAATAAAACATATTTAT
>NZ_VLTE01000077.1:0-1861 GCF_007558965.1 Bacillus sp. HY001
CGTCTGGAAAATGCGGATTAATAAAAGGCATAACATATTAGTCAATATAAAATGTGTTATGCCTTTGCTTGTTCAACTAAATCACTTTTTCTTAACTTTGTTAGAAGTGCCGGAATCAATTTAGAAATGTGCTTAGCGTTGTAAATTTGAAATTTTAATAGTGGTACCCCTAATTTGACTGATTTTTTAATAATTCGGGGAATAAATAATGTATGATATGCATAGTTAAACGTCGGGACTCTCCTTTATATGGATAGATGTGCATATACATGGATGGATTAAAGTTCGCTTCAATAATTCCGTAAGCATTTTTATTAGTAGCAGGAACTTCGGTATTTTCAATAATTAAATCGATACCACAAATTTCAACTCCAAGTGCGGATACTGCATCCACTGCTATTTTTTTATAATCATCAGGAATGTGATCTGTCACATCAATCGAGTCTCCACCTGTACTAATATTAGAGTTTTCACGTAAATAGACGATTTCATCATTCTCTGGAATTGAATCCGTTCCATATCCTTGAGCTTTAAGCATAAGGTTCTCCAATTCACCTAACTGTATAGTTTCTAAAGGTGTCCTATGGTCTCTTCCTCTTAGCGTGTCGCGATTCTTTTGCACGACTAACTCTTCGATTGTATGTTTGCCGTCACCTTTAACATTCGCAGGAATTCTTAATAAAACAGCATAAACTCGATTATTTAATACAAAAAATCGATATTCTGTTCCATTAAGAAATTCTTCTACTAATATAGAAGAGTCTTCTTTAAATGCTAATGTAATGGCTTGTTGATAATCTTTATAACTGGCGTCTTCTTTGAAAATTGATATTCCTAATCCATAATTTGTTGTTTTCGGTTTCACAACAAAAGGTTTGGTAGCAAAGAAATCATAGGAACGTAAAGCCTGTTCAATCGTCTGAAATTCCTCACCTTTCGGCACACGGAATCCATGTTGTTGAAGAATTTTCTTTGTTACTGTTTTATTTTCCATAATTAAAGTGGATACATAATTGTCTTTACTCGTCATATTCCCATTTTTCACATATTCAACATGATCTTTTAATTTCAGCTTCAAAAATTGATCTTGTCGATCCAAGATTTCTACTTGGATCCCTTGTTGAATCGCATCAAACATTAAAATCTGAGTAGACAACTCCATGTCAGTAAATCCTGCTAATTGATAGGGCTTATCCCATGATTTTTTATAATTTTCTTTAGCAATCGACGTAGCCACTTGACCTTGACTGCTTTTTTCACTTTCTTTATAAAGTCTCCCAGCTAAAGTCTTACTTGGATCCATTAACATTTCTCTCAGTTGCACAAATAACGTCTCTGAAATAGTCAAATTTAAAGTTTCTGCTAACTGTTCCATCTCATTAATCATATTTTTAGCTTCTATTTCAAATTGTGTATGCTCTAATGGGTGCTCAAGAGCCACTATATCAGTGTAAAAGTCGCCCATTTTTACCCACTCATCACAATTTTCTCCTTCATCTTTCCATAGTAAATAAATTAAGAAAAGATGGAGAAATTCCGCTTGTTCATAGCTAAATCCATACGTTTCAAAAGGGTTTAAGTCTATATTTCTTAATTCAATGTAACTAATACCGTGATCCTCTAAATCTGAAGCATGATGTCCGCCTCTTAAACGGACAGGTGAATAAAATTCTCTTTCTGCTGACAGAAGCCCTCTTTTAACCATCAAAGAAAGATCTGATACATAGTTCTGTATACTGCTATATGACACTTGAACATCATTGGAATTGGTATAACCATATTTACTGCTTCTAATGCTTCTTACTACCTCTTTCAACGAATCTTCTTCAAAAAAATTCTTTTCACTACTAGGAGAAGATCC
>NZ_VLTE01000007.1:0-93998 GCF_007558965.1 Bacillus sp. HY001
TGCCGCTAAAATAATATTGGGCTCTATTATCCTTAGACCAAACTGGAACCGGATCTTTGTCTAGGAAACTGGCTTTTGAAGTATAGCTTTCTTCTTGTTTGAAAAATCGGATACCTTCTTTTATACATTTATTCTCAATTGCTGCAATCAGCTTATGAAACGGGATTTGAACAAACTTTTGATTATTCTTTTTCCCCATATCAGATTTTTGTTTCCAACCAGTGTTATAGCCTATGACAATCGTATCTATGCCAAATGCTTTCACTTTTTTAAACAACAGGCCTACCGTTTCTGAAATGTAACCATTTATTTGTCGTTCTCGTTTATGCCAAAGTGCAGCCATTTTATTCGTTACAACGCGTTTTGAAATTCCATTTTCTATATTTTTTTGCTGTAAATTACGTATCATTTTGTTGAAGTACTGGTTAATGGATTTTAGTTTTTTTCCATCAATTAAAAATGCATCACCTGTATTTGTCACGCAACTTACTAATCTATCTACACCTAAATCGCAACTCAAAGCGTTACTAATGGTCGCTGATTGTTTCTTCATTTGAGAAACGTGCATTTCATATGTGTAATGCACCTCAAAGAACCGACCTTTTTGCTTCGGTACAATCTCAATGTAGGAGATTTTTTTATTTCTTAAGTTTTTCGGCATACGTATTTTAATGGAACCGAATTTTTTTCTGAATGCAACACTCATCGGAATCATCCAAAACCCGCTCTCATCCACTTTTGGAACTTGATAGATTTCAATAATTCGTTTGTCGGTGGAATGAGAATAATTTGGAAACTTCGGACGACCTGTGAACTTCTCAGGATTTTTCTTCCACTGTTCCAATGCTTTAAAAAAGCTCTTCACTTCTGTAAACAAGGCTCTACGAATCGCTTGAACAGAGTTTGATTGAACGCCCGAGTAGTTCATATCGGTTTGCATGGCAGTATCCACTTCTTTTACAGTAGCCATTTTATTATCGTTCAAATAACTTTGTTTCATCGTGTACAAGCCAGCATTTCGCAAAGCTTTTGAACTATGTGACATGCGCTGAAGTAAGCGAAATTCTCTTGCAGTCAGACAAGCTCGTCCGATATTCTGTTTCTGCGTGAATCGTTGCATGTTTTCTCTTTTCTTTTGTTTCCGTAATACTTTCACTGCTTTCTTTCTAGCCATTGTTTTCACCACCTTTCTTAGAGGGATTATTAAAATTATTTTTGACAAATTAATATTTAGAAAGAAATAGAACAAGAACATCTTCTTCATCGTAATTCCTTTTGGATCAAGTAGCTGAATGAGAATCATTATCTAATTTCGTTGTCTTACAATCTATTCCCTCCTTATCTACATGATATCGTAAGAAAAAAAGAAACAAACATTCGCCCTCAAACATTATTATGAGCGAAACAAAAGAGTTCAGCCTACCTTCTAACGGCAATTCATCTCCACCTGAATTGTTGGGTTTCACCCGTAACACAAATCAGATGGAGTTTTCTTGCCGAAAAGGATAAAATAGATAAAAAATCTATGAAGGAGGGATTCAATTGTCCAATGAAGTATATGAGATTCCACAGTTTCAACGGAATCATCTTCCAGTAAAACTTCTTTACATAACAAAGTCAAAATACGATAAAGATTGGCATAGTACCATTCATGCGCATCATTTTACAGAGCTATTGTATATTACTAAGGGCAAAGGAACTTTTATCTTTTATAAAGAAGAAATCCCTGTCCAAGAACACAATTTAATTATCATCAATCCAAATATCGAGCACACGGAAAAGTCTGATACGAATCACCCACTCGAATACATCGCACTTGGTATTCAAGGCCTGTCCTTTTCATCCTTAGAAAATCCTAGTCCAGTTACTATTCATAATTATAGCCAGGATCAAAAAAACTTTCTCTTCTACCTTCAGCAATTGGTCGAGGAAGTGGAAAACCATCAGGAAGATTATGATTTAATTATACAAAATATTCTGGAAATATTACTACTTAAAATGATGAGAAAAAAATCCTTTAATGTAGAAAAAACATCTACTCAAAAAATCAATAAAGATATTGAATTTATTAAAAACTATATTAAGCAGCATTTTCACGAAAATATTAGCCTGGATACATTAGCTCGAATTAGTCATATAAACAAATATTACCTATCCCATTCTTTCAGGAAGTTCGTCGGCGTTTCACCTATTGAATACTTAATTCAAACTCGTATTAGAGAAAGTAAAATATTGTTAGAAACTACCAATTATTCAATTTCTAACATTTCAACTATTACCGGGTTTTCTTCCCAATCATTCTTTGCACAATCATTTAAACGAGAAACGAATCTATCTCCCTCACAATACAGAAACGCTATCAATTCTAGCAAAAACATACAAGATTCTAGTGCAAAAATTTAAAGATAATTGCAATGCATCTATACTTATTTACAATATTGTTACTATTATTTTTGAAGGGGGAGTGTTCCTATGATTCAACAATTAAAAACATATTATGGTGAGGATATAAAAATCAATGAAGCTGTGTTTTCAGAAGATTATAGCTGGTTTTTAGTTGAAGGAAACAAAGTCGGGATTCGAAAAACCCGATTACATCAAAGGGAGCATCAATTGCTTTCATCCATCTTAACACCCATTCATACTGAGACATTTTATAAAACAGAAAAAGAAAAATCGTGGCATGAAGCATTATACAAAAATAACAATATCTCTATGCTATCAGTTCGTTTTTTACACTTCTTCACAACACAATCTATAGTAGAAAGAGAAGAATTTCAAGATGCTTTACAGTCTATGTTTTCTTTTACTACTACAATGATATGGGAAACTTCGCAAGCTGGCGTCCTCATATTAGAAGAAAACATAACGGAGTCTGTATTGCAAACAGCCTTAGATACACTAGAAACAGATTTTTTTGTATCCCTATCCTTCTTTGTTGGAAGACGCTATACGCAAACAGCTGAATTTGCTTATCTGTATCAATGGGAGCGAAAATTATTTTCTGTTCTTTCTCCCTATTTATCAAAAAAAATTACATACATTGAACAACTGCTCCCTTATCAATTAATGATTTCATTACCGAAAGAAGAAAGAAAAAAATACACGAATCATTTACTGGCACACATTTCGAATGACAAAGAACTAATTGATAGCGTTAAAGTATTCTTCCAATGTAACTTAAATGTATCTCTTGCAGCGAAACAATTATATTTACATCGTAATACTTTGCAGTATCGAATTGATAAATTCATTGAAAAAACAGGGATTAATATAAAAACTTTTGAAGGTGCAGTAGCAGTTTATATGGCGTTTCTTTCTTTAGATATCTCGTGAAACTCTCATGAAACACGTTACAATATTCATTTTCTCATACCATCATTGTTTTATGAATTAGAAACTCTTTTAACATATTTTTCTACTAAAAAGTAATACTTTTATCCCATATCTATAGATGAAAGTATATCCTACAGTTGCTTTTTTGTTTCTTAAATCTGTAAACTTGCATAATAGCCTCTCATTCTTTTGTGCACAATGCCGATTTACTTACGCTTTTAATAATCTTATAATTCAATCAATTACAAAAAGGGGTGAATAATTATGACCGAACTAGTATTAGATCATATTTTTAAAGTTTACGATAATAAAACCACTGCTGTTTCTGACTTTAATTTACATATTGAAGATAAAGAGTTTATCGTATTTGTCGGTCCTTCTGGATGCGGAAAATCAACAACTCTACGCATGATCGCAGGTCTAGAAGACATTTCCGATGGTTCGTTTTATATTGATGGAGAGCGTATGAATAATGTCGCTCCAAAAGATCGCAATATTGCGATGGTATTTCAAAATTACGCACTATACCCGCATATGACTGTTTATGACAATATCGCGTTTGGCTTGAAACTACGCAAACTTCCAAAAGATGAAATTAATCGTCGAGTAACGGAGGCATCGAAAATATTAGGGCTCGAAGATTACTTACAACGAAAACCGAAGGCATTATCAGGTGGACAACGCCAACGGGTTGCACTAGGAAGAGCTATCGTCCGTGATGCAAAAGTATTTTTAATGGACGAGCCTCTATCGAATTTAGACGCAAAATTACGCGTCAGTATGCGTTCAGAAATCTCCAAACTACATCGTCGTTTAAATACGACCACTATATATGTGACACATGATCAAACAGAAGCAATGACAATGGCATCACGCCTTGTCGTTATGAAAGATGGACTCATCCAGCAAGTCGGGACTCCAAAAGAAGTATATGATACGCCTGAAAACATATTTGTTGGCGGATTCATTGGTTCTCCAGCTATGAATTTCTTTACCGGAACATTACAAGATAACTATTTTCACATGGAAAATATTCGCTTCAAAGTACCAGATGGACAACTAAAAACTTTAAAGCAAAAAGGGTATAATGGACAAAAAATCATACTCGGCATTCGTCCTGAAGACATTCATGATGAGCCAATCGTTCTTCAATCTTCTCCTGAATCCACAGTCGAAATTACAGTAGAAGTTGCTGAATTATTAGGTGCTGAAACGATGATTCATGGAAAACTTTCAAATCAAAACTTTATTGCGCGAATTAACGCTCGTTCCGAGATTAAGGCTAACGATTCACTCCCATTAGCTTTTAGTTTAGCGAAAGCACACTTTTTCGATATCACTACCGAACAACGGATTCGTAATATGTAATGGATGCATAGCTTCTACTTCAGAAAAAACAGATACAGTTGTGGCAAACATTTCGTGAAGTAGAATTAAATACTAGATTCCTCTGTATATGTGACAGAACCATACTAAAAAACATCTCATATTTTTATGAGATGTTTTTTAGTATTTGCTATTCTTTTAATAAATCTAGTAATCCATTCCCTTCAGATGTACGTTCATATCCTAAAGGTACAGTTCTTTTAATAAGTTGTGCATATATTTCTGGCTCTGATAACTTTCTACCATATTCCCTCTCACACTGCTTAATGAGCAATGCAAGCGCTCCAGCAACATGTGGTGTCGCCATAGAAGTACCACTTAATACCGCATATTTCCCTTCAGGATACGTAGATAATATTTCATCGCCTGGCGCCACTAGATCAATTTCTTGATTCGAATTACTAAAACATGCGATTTTCCGTTCTAAGTTGACAGCGCCGACTTCAATTACTTCTGCGTACGCACCTGGGAAGTCTAGTTCCTCTGTTTTATCATTACAATCTCCATTATTCCCAGCAGCACATACGACGAGAACATCTTCCTTTACCGCATTCTGAATTGCTTCATGTAATTCTGGAACGTCTTGCGGACCACCAAGTGACATTGAAATGACTCTAACTCTTTCTTTATTAGGTCCTCTCCAATTTACAGCATAATGAATCGCCTCAATAATTTGCTCATAACTTCCAGAACCATCTCCCGCTAAAACCTTTAACACTAGCATTTTAGCAAGCGGTGCGACTCCTAAAACACCGACACCATTTTCAGTCGCTGCAATTGTCCCCGCTACATGAGTACCGTGTCCGTTATTATCAAGGTACATATTCGGATCCCCTTTGTAATCTTTCGTGAAATTTCTTCCACCGATAATGCGATCCTTTAAATCTATATGATTCACATCACAACCTGTATCTAATACGGCAACAACAATATCTTTTCCTTTCGCACTCTTCTCCCATACTTGTGGAGCATGAATAAGTTGTACACCTGGTGGAATTTCATTTACTTGTTCAACCACCTTATCTACTGTAAAAGGAATCAATTGTATACCTTTTTGTTTATTCGCTGTACTACTATTCATCGTAATCCCTCCTGAAAATATATTATTTTCATTTCAGACCACTTTTGAAAAGGTTTAAATGTAACATTCGTTTTATTCGTTTCATTTTCCTTCCTTAAAAATATTTCTCAATATAGCTTACTAATTTTATACTACTCTTTTATTAATCTCGTAATTTTTAGGCACCAATAACAAAAATAAAAGGACCCATTTAATGGTCCTTTTATAGTTTTTAAAGGATGATATGAAATTTTAAAAATAAAATAAATTAAGACTAAGCTTCACTCTTATTTAAAAACTTCTCTATTTCTTTTATTAAATGTTTCGCTCCATCTATACTAACAGTAATGTTTCCATTTGCTAATGATATGTTTTGATCTGAAACATCACCTGTTATTTGACAAGCATTGTAAGGTTGATATTTTTGTAAAATGATTTTTTCTTCTTCTACGAAAATTTCAAGTGGTGATTTGATTTGTATTCCTAATACTTCTCGTAACTCTTTAGGAATAACAATTCGTCCTAATTCGTCTACTTTTCGAATAATTCCTGTTGCTTTCATATTACTCCCCCCTTACTTTCTATTATTTTTTCCACCTCGCTCTTTCCATTTTATCACTTTTTGGTAATACTTGTCTCTTTTTAGAAAATTTTGTACTCAAGTTAAAATAACACAATTAACGAATACGTAATCTCTCTTTCAACTGTTTTAAATAACGAGATCGTATTAGTAAGAAATATACAACTTGGATTCCTACGAAAATACTTAATACAATCGCATTTTCTTTAAATAATGAGTACTCAAACATCTGTCCTAGTGCCGTTAACGCTACTGCCCCATGTAATGTTGCAACACCTATTGGAACGAAGAATAAAAGTGCCAATCTGATTGTAACTACTTTCGATAATTCCCCACTCGTTAAGCCTACTTTTCGAATCATTTCAAATAAACGAGTATCATCCTCCAAATCAGAAAACAAACGGAAGTAAAGGAAACTTCCTGCACATACGAAAAATACTATACCAATGAAGAAGCCTACAAATAAAATTGGTCCTGCGATTTGTAAACTTTGGTTTTGTTCGTACTCTTCTGCACTAAACGTGGCATGTTCTTCATAAGTCTTCATCTGATGCGTAAGTTCTTTACCAACTTCAATTTCATCTTTCGTTCCTTCTGTTTTGTACACATAATCTTTTTCCTCTTTAAAGCCGTCTTGTAATGTATCATACTGATTTTTAGAGATTACATACACGTTACCTCGTAGTATTTTACTTAACGAAGAAGTATTAACTTTTTTTACTTTTAAAGCTTCATTCGTGTTTGGTAACGTAATTTCTTTTCTTTCTTTCATTGGTGGTCCTGGTATATCGACCGCCAAAAATAAAGCTTCTTTATTTGCTATAGTTTGAAATGGTTCGCCTGTTAACTTCGCATATTTCTCATAATCTGATTCTTTTATGAAAATAGCACTTCTTAACGACTGCTCCTCCGTCTTTTTCGTTGAAATGTTTGTTTTAGAAGCTGCTATATTATGTTTCTTTAATCCTTCGTCAATAATCTTCAAATGCTGTGATTCATTACTATTTCCTTGCTTAGAATGATATTGAAATGCAATTGGTCTCTCCATAATTCCTTTCATCATTGATGCGAAACCAACTAATGTGCCGATTGCTGAAAATGCTACAGTTGAAATAATAGTTACAATAAAGAACATTCTTGCGTTGTCTCTCATGCGGTAAGCTAAATCTGATAACGTAATAATATTTGTCTGTGTCCAATAGAAACGTTTACTTTTTTTACATAGTCTAATAATAAAGACACTTAACTGCTTGTACAGCAAATACGTACCAATAATGACTACCGTTGTAACAGGAATCATCATGACAAATACCATTGCACCATGTGACAGAAGCGCTCCTGCATATCCCGCACTAAGCAATATGACTGCTAATATAGAAGAAATAATAGATGCTTTCGGTTCTGGCTTCGCTTCTGCTGATCCTCTAAACAATTTCATAATTTTATTTTTACGAACCATTCCTGCACTAAATAATGAAATAATCATAAATAATATGAAAAACATAATACTCGTTACAACAATAGCTTTCATTGGTATGTAATACGCTAAAGTAATATCTAATTTTAATATCATCGGAGCTACAAATATTAATATTCCGGAAAATAGCATGCCTGCAAGTATTCCAAAAATAATTGCCCCTATCCCAATCATAATATTTTCAAAGAAGATAAGACGCTTTAATTGATATTTCGTCATACCTAACATCATTAAAATTCCTAATTCACGCTTTCTCGTTTTTAAAAACATTCCCATCGAATATAAAATAAAGAAAAACGTAAATAAGTAAATAATGGACTGTGCAAAAGACATACTTACGAATACATACTGTCCCAATTCTCCAGCGCTTAATGCCGGATGAAACGCAAAAAATGAGTACACAAAAAAGGCCATAATTGCAAATGCACTACTTAAAAAATATGCTGAGTATGTTCGTCTATTTCGCGTTACATTCCGGTATGCGAGTTCTCTAATGTTCATATTACTTCTCCGCCCTTCTGCTAACTATGTTCTTATATTAGTAAAATGCAGAAATAGCTTCCATCGATTCAAATGACAAAAACCTTACATTATTGAAAGGTTTCAAAAAAATTGCTTAAATGAAACAGTTTCATTATAATGACTACATTCATATTCATACACGCATCCTATTGTATATTCGTTAGTTTTGCGAAATAATAAAGGATAGAAGTATGTACCAATATACATATAAACTTAATTACCGCTTTAATATGAATAGGAGGAATCATAATGACATTACAAGAACAGATTATGAAAGCATTACATGTTCAGCCTGTAATTGATCCGAAAGCAGAAATCCGTAAACGTGTAGATTTCTTAAAAGATTATGTAAAAAAAACAGGTGCAAAAGGATTTGTACTTGGCATTAGTGGCGGACAAGACTCTACATTAGCTGGACGTTTAGCTCAGCTTGCAGTGGAGGAAATTCGTAATGAAGGTGGTAACGCAACGTTTATTGCCGTGCGCCTTCCTTATAAAGTGCAAAAGGACGAAGATGATGCACAATTAGCATTACAATTTATTCAAGCTGATCAATCTGTTGCATTTGATATTGCTTCAACAGTTGATGCTTTCTCAAATCAATATGAAAACTTACTTGGTGAATCATTAACAGATTTCAATAAAGGTAACGTAAAAGCACGTATCCGTATGGTTACGCAGTACGCAATCGGTGGTCAACAAGGATTACTTGTAATTGGAACTGATCACGCGGCAGAAGCTGTTACAGGATTCTTTACAAAATTCGGAGATGGTGGTGCAGACCTATTACCATTAACAGGATTAACAAAACGCCAAGGACGCGCTCTATTACAAGAATTAGGTGCAGACGAGCGACTTTACTTAAAAATGCCAACAGCTGATTTATTAGATGAAAAACCAGGTCAAGCTGATGAAACAGAGTTAGGTATTACATATGATCAACTAGATGATTATTTAGAAGGTAAAGCCGTTCCAGCTGACGTAGCAGAAAAAATTGAAAAACGTTACGCAGTAAGCGAACATAAAAGACAAGTTCCAGCTTCAATGTTTGATGATTGGTGGAAATAAAACATAAAAAAGAAGCTAATCTCATTAGCTTCTTTTTTATGTTAACGATACACCCCTACTCTTTTCTCTAGTAAGTCCTGTAAACAATCCTCATGTTGTTGATTAAACAATGGTGGCATTTTATTTAGTGGGAAAAACTTTAATTCCAACGTTTCATCACCGTCTACTTTTTGCTCTCCTCCGGCAATTGAGCATGAAAAGAATATTAAAATGGACTGGGCTTTGTCTCCATTTGGATACGCTTGAAAATATTTTGTATACACCCCGATAAGCTCATTTATTTCTACATCATAGCCTGTTTCTTCTTTTATTTCTCGAATCGCAGTTTCAGCGGCAGATTCTCCAATTTCCATTGCACCACCAGGAAATCCCCAAGCGTTAAAATCACCTCTTTTTTGCAGCAATACTTCTCCATGTTCATTCAACACACAACCACCCGCAAAGTTTATGAGAACACAGTCGTGCCCTACTTTTTCACGTAATTCTTTTATATAATTTGCCATCCTCTTCCCCTTTTCATACGTCTTCTATCATTACTTCTTATCTATTTCAAGCAATTCAATAATTCGATCTAGCTTCTTATTCATATTCATTTCATGTTGTTTTTTTGCAGCACCATTTTGCAATAATCTTCTAAGGAACAAAGTAAATGATAGGAAAAACAAAACGATAAGTCCGATTACTAAACAAGTATATATCAATGTAAAAATATTACTTTCGAACAAATTCAATAAGATTCCACATCCTTCCTTTTTTATATTTTATCACACAATTCTGTTTTTTAAAGTGATACATATGAAAAAGAGCACCTTTTACAGATGCTCTTTCTCATTACTTAATACGTAAATGTAATTGTCGCTAATGAATAATCTGCCATCGCACTATAAGGTGCTAC
This sequence comes from Bacillus sp. HY001, assembly GCF_007558965.1. NCBI lineage: Bacteria > Bacillati > Bacillota > Bacilli > Caryophanales > Bacillaceae > Bacillus > Bacillus sp. HY001. The sequence goes on from NZ_VLTE01000007.1 coordinate 10,325, forward strand.
TTGATAAGATACACGCTTTGCACCTTTTGGCCAATTTATTTCATTTAACACTTTCTTTATATCTTGCATTGTTCCATCCATAGATTGCTTATACCGTACTTCTACCTTTTCTGGCTTAGAAGCGAATTGTTGCTGTAATTTTTGCTTAAATTCACTGTAATTGTCTGCCCCGTATTGTGCAGATAAGTATTTTAAGTTTGTTTCTTTTAACATTTGTTCATACGAAGCAGTCTTTGGGCTACCCGCTTTTATTTTGTTTGTTAATTCACCAAAGTAACTTGTAGCTGCTGCTGGATATTTACTACGATCCCAGTCGTGATCTTTACTTAATTGCTCATCAGACATATTAAAATATGAATATGTTACGCGCCCAGCTTTATCCGGTACTGGATCATCAAATGTCGTATCAAGATGATACCAATTGTTTTCAATGTTCACTATATTCCATGCGTGAGCTTGTCCATTTCCTGTACCTGTTACAATATGGTTTTGAATACCTGCTTCTTTTAGCAATTCATATGTTAATAACGTATATCCTTGGCAAACGGCAGAACGATTTGCTAATGCTTCATATGCTGTATACGCTTTATAAGACGTATCATACGATACATGTTTTACAACGTAATCATGAATCGCTTTTACTTTTTCATGCTCGTCCATTCCAGGTTTTACAATTGAACCGATAATTGCTTTTGCCTGTGATTTTACATATTGTGTTTGCTCTTTTGATTCACGGTATTTCACTTGCAGTGTAAACGTATAGTTTCCTGGTAACCCTTTAATAGAATATTTAGTAGAGGCTACATTATATTTTACATACTCATCTGCATCTACAATTTTATTAAACTCGCCATACAATTGGTCCATAACATTTCTAGCATTTCTATCTTTCGTTTTATATGTGATTGTAATATTTTCTTCTCGATTATCAACCTGTTTTTTTAATTCTTTTCTGAAATCATTTAATAGCTTTGCATCTGATTGTGTTGTCGCTACAGTCGGATTCGTAGCTGCATAAGATACCGTTGACGCGTGTAAGCCTCCCATTACTATAGTTGAACAAAGCAGGGTAGCTGTCACATACTTACTTGTCTTTCCCATCTCGTCACTCCTTACATTCTATAACTATACGAAAAAAGTATCGTATAGTTTCAGAGTATACAATACTTTTTCGTATAGGTCATATGAGATTATGCATATTTAACATTGTAAAAAGGCTGTTCTTTCTACAAGAACAACCTTCTTCATTAACAAGTTTGTAATACACAACATGTATTTTCAAAACGTCGATTTTTCAAGTCTTCATTTCCAATACAGAAATAAAGCATCCCTAAATCTCCCCACATCATATTACAATTTTTAGTATCTGAATCAATTTGGAGTAAAAGCGTCATTTGCTGCGGGTTTATGTCCATATATTGTCCAGTCTCGTACAATACCTCATCTTGTACAGAGAATGGCTCACCAAACATTTGATGGTTATCGTAGTTGTCTGGAATTAGTTCTTCAAGCAATTGTAAGAATCGATCTGAATCAGCCTCATCTTCAATGAACAGCTCTGGCAATTTATATGTCAGTTCAAAAGTAGTTGCACACTGGCTATAATTCGTTTGGAATCCATCTGCTCTTTGTAATTGCTCTACAGGAACATCATAATAAAGTACACGTCCCGCTTCAGTTGGGTTCACATCTTCTTCAAAGTAATTTTCAATGCTAAAGAAATATAACATCCCCGTCTTAGGAAGATTATGATCCATACCAACATTTTGTAAATCATTTAAATTAAATTGAGCGATAAATTGTAATGGATTTCCTTTGTGCACTGGGTATTCAAATGAATCTGGTAAATCAGGAACGCCGCCCATTTTCGAACTACCTATCGCTACTGTTTCCGCCTGCTTTGGCACAACTTTCACACAAGGAAATACAGTATGAATAAGTTCCTCTTTCAAATGTGTCAGCCCATATTTATCAATTAATACTTCAATTTTATTTTTCATACATTCTCCTTACATTTACATACTTATTTGTATCATCGCACAAAGATTATACTCCATTCTTTGTAAAAACGACAAGCCTTCAAAAAAACGGGCTCTTCCATCATACGCGAACAAGTTAAAAAAAGCATAGTATACATTGTTCCTACAAACACGATAGTTCATTATTTCTTCCAGTACATTTTCCCCTCGTTCATTTTTATTTTTAATTTAAGGAGGAATTCCACATGGGTTACGGATATAGTTGCGGCGGTTACGGTTACGGCGGTAGTTGTGGTGGATGTGGTTATGGAGGTTTCGCTTTATTAATCGTTTTATTTATCCTTCTAATCATCATCGGAGCTAGCTGTTGGGGCGGCTTTGTAGGCTGCTAGTAAATTTAAAAACTATTGTAAAAAAGCACGTACAATACGTGCTTTTTTGCCATTTCTAAATCTTTTATTCGAAAGGAAGTATGTTTAATGAAAATTGATGGTGTTTTTGAAGGAGGCGGTGTACGCGGAATTGCGCATGTAGGGGCAATTTGCGCGTTAGCTGAAAAAGGCTATGAATGGGAGCGTGTAGCTGGAACATCAGCTGGTTCCATTATCGCAGCGCTCCTAGCAGCAGGATATTCTTGTTCAGAGTTAAAAACAATTATAACTGATATTGATTATAATAAATTTACGAAGAAAACCTTTATTGACAGAATCCCGTTTATCGGCAAAGGATTAAGTGCATGGACTACTCTTGGTATTTACTCTAATGTTTTTATAGAAGAATGGATTGAAGAATTACTTCGAAAAAAAGGAGTTCACTTATTTACTGATTTACCTGATTTAAATAAGCTTAAAATTATCGCTTCTGATATAAGTAATGGTAAAATGGTTGTCTTCCCCGATGATTTGCCAAAATACGGATTTTTAAATTATCGCTTCTCTATTGCTAAAGCTGTAAGAATGAGTAGTACAATCCCCTTCTTCTTTGAACCGGTAAAATGGAGAACCCCAAAATGGAAACAACCTTGTTATATGGTTGATGGAGGGATTTTAAGTAATTATCCTATTTGGATTTTCGACTCACCTACCTCTCCTCGCTGGCCAACTTTTGGGTTTCATTTCGTAAAAGATGAGATTCAAGCTGATCCTGCCCACTATAACGAGCCTATCTCCATGTTTAAAGGGCTATTTAAAACAATGATGCAAGCCCATGATTTACGTCATTTAGATAAGGAATCAAAAGCAAGAACAATTACAATTCCAACTGGGTCCATTACAAGTACAAACTTCGATTTAACAAAGGAAGAAAAAGAGTGGCTTTACAATTCTGGTTATAACGCCGCAAATAAGTTTTTACAATCTTGGAACTTCAGACAATATATTGATGCATATAGAAATGGAAATCAGGACCGAGCAACAAATCGGTATTTCCGTCAACTTGACTCATAATACTATTATTTTCATATGAGAACACGTAACACTTTCAAAAAAAATAAGCCTAGTAATATCATATATTACTAGGCTTATTTACTTCCTACATAATTATTATACGTTGTTTAAGGATACGTTAACCCTTCCGCTTCCTCCGCAGTAATAACAGTGTATCGATTTCCTGTTCGCAATCCTAACAATTCTGCTTTTTCAATTGCATCCTGCATCGTTTCTGCATAAGCAGCTAAATATTTTTCTCCATTAATAATTTGGCAAATTATATATTGTTTCATTACTTTCTCCTCTTACTTTTTCATTAATTGTGCAAGTTTTTTTATACCTATTTCAATTTCTTCTAACGTTGCGTATGAATAGGATAGACGCAAAAATTGGTTTGCACTTCTATCATACAGAGTACCTGGATTTAATAAAATCTTTTCTTTCAATGCTTTGTCAAATAAGCTACGGTTCGAAACGGGTACATTCATATGTAACCAAATGTAAAAACCACCTGACGGTTCATACCAAGTTGCTATATCACGATAATATTTCTCTAACATTTGTATCATAAAATCTCTGCGCTTTTTCAACTTAGTTCTTACAAACTGTAAATGTTCATCATACGATCCATCTGCAAACCATTCCGCTGCAATTTGTTGGGATATAGAACTTGAACCATAATCTGTTTGCATTTTTATATCTGCCAATCTTTGAATGACTGGCTCTGATCCAACAATCCATCCAATTCTTAATCCTGGACTAATGACTTTAGACATACTCCCAATATGTAGTACAATCCCATTTTTATCATATGCTTTTAAAGGCTTTGAAACAGGTTCATCAAACCATAAGTCTTGATACACCGCGTCCTCTATAATAGGCAATCCAATTTCGTTACATACTTCCATAACCTCTATTCGTTTCTTTTCGTTCATACTAAAGTTCGTCGGATTATGAAAAGACGGGATTGTATATAAAATAGATGCATTAAATTGCTTCTTATATTTCGTAATATATGATGTATGTAAACCATTCTCATCCATTGGTATACCAATTAAGCGCATTCCTGCTGATTGAAAAACATTAAGAGAATATAAATAAGATGGTTTTTCTAATAAAATAGATGCCCCTTTTGGAAGAAGCCCCATAGAAATAAGTTGCAAAGCTTGAATTGCTCCTGAAACAATTAATATAGAATCAGGAGTTACATATACACCATGTCCTTTTAAATAGTCTGCAATTTTCTTCCTTAAATAGAAATTCCCTTTCGGTTCTTCATACCCAAGTACCATGCTCGACTTTAAAAGCTTATTCATAATATCTTTCATCTTTTTTTCAGGTAAAAGACTTGGCGCGAGCTCACCTGTTCCTAAACGAATTACATGCGGATAAAATTCAGCTTGATTAATCTCTTGAATAGCAGGAAGGTTCGGATAATGAAGTCCTGTTTCTACGTAAGACTGCCAATTAGGTGGCGGGGCGTAAGCTAAGGTGTTCACATTATTATTTACAACAATTGTTCCTTTCCTGCCATTCCCTTCAATGTATCCCTTTGCCACTAGCTCATCAAAAGCCATTACAATTGTACTCCGGTTCACACCAAATGTATGTGCCAAATCTCTTTGTGAAGGTAATTTCGTTCCAACAGTCCATTCTCCATTAACGATTCTTTCTTTTATATACGTTTCTATTTGTTTATACAGCGGTGTCGCTATAGATATATTCGGTTTCCAAACGAATCTTTCCATCATATCACCTTATATTCTTTTTGGTTGGTAACCTCCCCAACCATATGGATGGATACAAATTTTCATTTCTTCTATACAATATACACTATCATAATAAATTTAAATAGGAGGTAATATGATGAGTGAAGCAATTATTCATGGTATCATTCTTGCATTTGGTCTTATCATTCCATTAGGTGTCCAAAATATTTTCGTCTTTAACCAAGGTGCGAGCCAACCAAACATTTGGAGAGCAGCTCCTGTAGTATTAACTGCCTCTATATGTGATACGTTACTCATATTAATTGCAGTGCAGGGTGTCTCCCTTGTACTCCTTACTTTTTCTTGGCTAACTAACACGTTATATATAATTGGATTTTTCTTTCTCCTATATATGGGCTTTGTTATTTGGAAAAGTAACCCTTCCAACGATATAAAACAAGAAAACAACATGCCATTAAAAAAGCAAATCCTTTTCGCTGCATCGGTTTCATTATTAAATCCACATGCAATTTTAGATACAATCGGTGTAATTGGAACAAATTCTATTCACTACATAGGAAGTGAGAAATGGGCTTTCACACTGGCAACTATTATCGTTTCTTGGGTTTGGTTTATATGCTTAGCTTTAGCGGGGAAATTTCTAAAAAGAATAGACTCAACTGGAAAGACAATCGTATTATTAAATAAGTTTTCGGGTCTCATCATATGGGGTGTCGCACTTTATATGTTAACACAAGTGATTTATTCTTAATGAACGAAAGAGAATTGCATGATCTATAAAACATCGTGCAATTCTCTTACAAATTATGAAGTAGGTTCCGGTTCCGGTTTTACGTTCTTTGCATCTTTTGCTGGTTTAATCCAAATGATCGCTATAACAGCACCAATACCAGCGAATATACTGGTTAAATAAAACACTTCATGGTCAGCACCTTTCATGAAAAAAGAGTATAGAGGTGGTCCAGCTGCTACACCGATAAATCGCATGGAACTATAAAATGACGTAACTGTCCCCCTTTGCTCCTTTTCAATCCCTTGTGTAATTAAAGCATCTAAACATGGGAGTGCCATACCAATTCCGATTCCCATAACAACGAGACAAAGAATTAGTAAATAGATTCCTTTTATAAATAAAGGAATAATGACTGAAGCAGAAGCCATTAAAAATCCAATATAAATACACTTCTTCATCACATTTTGATTATCTCCAATTTTTTTACCGGCCATATATGAACTAAGTGAGAGTACAAGTAACGGGATAGCGAGTACACACCCTTTCCATATACCATGAATGTCATACTTTGATTCCAGTATAGTCGACAAATAAAAGAGAATTCCGAATAAAATAAGCATAATAATTGCACCTAATACAAAAATGGCAATCAACCATCTTCCCTTTTCTCGAAACGTAGAGAGAATAGATTTTATAAACTCTTTAAGTGGTGGTACTTCTCCTTCTTGTTTCTTTGCCTTTACTAGAACAAGTAATAAAACAATTGCTACTACACATAAAACCGGAATCGCCCAAAATGGTAAGAACCATACAATGGCAGCAAGAGCAGATCCTAAAATAGGGCTCAGCACTTTTCCAAATGTATTGGATGTTTCAATGATTCCTAAACCTGTACTAACTTGTTTTTCATCTTTGTATAAATCACCAACACACGGTATAACAACTGGCATTGCACCAGCAGCACCAATACCTTGAATCGCTCTACCAATCAATATCCAAGTGTAGGGATTATCAACTTTCCAAGATACCCAACCAGTTATCGCTCCTCCTATAGCCGCAATCAGCAAACTCGGAACCATTACCATCTTTCGTCCCCATCTATCTGATAAATAACCAGCAATCGGTATAAGTAAAATGGCTACAATAGAGTAAATTGTAATAATCATGGATACTTGAAATGATGAAATATGTAACTTCTTTTCGATAGTCGGTAGGATTGGAATGAGCATTGAATTCCCTAATGTCATAACAAGTGGAACTGATGCAAGCGCAATTAAACAACAGTTTTCTTTTTTTAACATGTTGGCTTCGGAACCCTTTCATCGTATATTTCTTACCATATAATAGCCCTGCTGGAACGTAATTTTTCATTCCACCAGGGCTATTACATCTTTACTACTTCCCATTCACAACAAAAGAAATTGGGGAAAATATAGTATTATTTCTATTCTTTGAATCCAGTTCGCAATATATCCATACCAATTAATTGAAAAAAAAAGAAAGGAAGAATCCTTCCTTTCTCCTATAACCTTCTACAATTAGCGAGTATATCCGCCACCAAGTTGTTGTTCTGCCATCGCTACTAGACGTTTTGTAATTTCACCGCCTACAGAACCGTTTGCACGTGAAGAAGTGTCAGCTCCAAGTTGTACACCAAACTCTTGTGCAATTTCATATTTCATTTGATCTAAAGCTGCTTGTGCTCCATGTGATGCTAATTGATTAGAATTACGATTTCTAGCCATTACCAATCACCTCCTTATTTATATATAAATTGTGTTAAATTTTAATTTAAATACATGGTAATTTTTGGTTATTTATATTTTTAAAAAAAGAGTCTCTACAATGAGAGACTCTTACATCATTTTATATTAAGAAGTTACTACTTCTAAATTTCTATTTATTAATACTTTCATTTCTTCTTTTAATATATCTTTCGCATTATGCCCAAACCATTCGAGTGAAGCGAAGTGGTCAGTATCTCTCACTTCCTGAATAATCTCATCATAATTTACGACACCTTCAAATAATGGAACCATACCAATTCGACTTCCCGCTGCTGCATATACATTATTAGGTTCAAACACATGTAAATAATCTGCTGACGATATATTCTTAAAATGGTAATGTTGTATCCACGGCTTTAGTCGATGGAAGCTGTCTATTGGATTTGCTCCCGACTCCCATATATGAAGAAAATCCAGGTTTATTTTCAGATTCGGATGATCTACTTCTCCTAATAATTCCAAAGTAGAAGGCAACGTATCCGTTAACGTATTTGGATGTGTTTCTAAAAGTACATACATATTATGCTGAGCAAATACTTCACAAATGATGCGAATACGATTCACATATTCTTTTCTCTCCTGCTCTGAGAAATCTCCGCTACCTTTTTGTCCAGCAAACGTACGAATTTTGTTCGTTTTAAACCAATCAGCTAGTATTGCAAGTTGTTCACATTTTTCTATCGTTTTTTCAAAATCTGCCGATAATGATATGTCTAAGTAATCACTTATCATTGTAATTTCCAAGTTTTTATTCTTTAAACAATTCAATTCTCGTTCTGTCGTTTCATACTCTTGCATATACAAATTTCGTGCATGAGTCCCCCACAATTCAATTCCTTCAAAACCGTTGTCATATGCAAATTGAACAATATCAGTAAATGAAATTAATTGATGACGAAAGGAAATAGTACATAATGAATATTTCATAGGTTCGAACCTCCTTATCTTAAATTCAGTTAGGTTTTTTAAATGCTAAGACAGACTCGTTTATTTTCATTTCTTTCCATAATAAAAACTGTCTCTCTAATTCAACCTTTATTTGCAGTTCAATTGCATTCATTTCATCCAACTTTTCAACAATTGCTAATAACATACCTTTATTATTCGTCATTGCCATTTTAATTGCACGATACTGTACATTTGTAAATCCTTGTACAATATCTTCTACCCGATCACACCAATATTCAAACTCTTGCTCCGAATATTGCAACGTTTCACGGAAGTACGCAAAGGCATGTTCATAACTATATTTACGAATTGCAAGTACTGGTATTTGTTTGACTGCCGCTACAAGACTAGAAAGCGAATACCCTTCTTCTTCATTTGCCATTTTTATAATTAAATTTTTCAGCTCCATAGTCAATTCATTATCGTTTCTTTTGAAAGTTTCTATGAAATAACTCGCTACCATTTCTTCTGTTGGCTCCTGAATTTCTTCTATATCAATGAAATACCCTCCGCCAAATGGGTTATCTCGAACAGAGTGAAGTACTTTTTCTCTTTCCATATTCCCTTCCCAGCGAAAATCAGGATCTAGCATGAACCATTCTTCTTCTTTCTCTGTCTTCGATATCATTAAATAATGCGGAAACGGTTTTTGATGGAATTTATTTTCCCTCTCAGGTAATAGAGACATATCAACCATTACAATGACATAGCGATTTTCTGGCTTGTTTTCTACTAATTGTAAAAACGTTTCTACATTGCTATCCTTATCTTTTGCATGATCATACCATTCGTTCACTTTTACGCCATACAATTTTTCATACCATAATAAATAATTATCGTGGTTAATATTTTCGGAGTGATACGAAATAATACCACCTTCTGTTATATCAAAATCTCCGTCCCATAATCCAAAATAAAAGGGACGAAAATCTATATCGCTACGCCTTTTTATAATTTCACAAAAACAACTCACTAAACAGTGCACTTTAATTGAAGTCATATTCTCATCCACTTTCCTAAAGGCTAATTATTTACATTTACTTCTTATACCGGTTGTAGCTCCTCCATAAAATCAAGTAAAGATCCTACAGTAAGAAACGCTTTTGGGTCTACCTCATCCTCTGGAACGCATAGCTTTACATCCATTTCTATGTATACTATAAGCTGTAACATCATTACCGAATCTATATATAAATCTTGGTTCAAACGCATCGTTTCTTCTAAATGCGTTACATTTTTTAGTTCCATTTTTTCTATCATAATTTTCAACACTTCATTTTTTAATATTTCACGTCTCATGTTGTAACCTCTCCCATCTCTAGTAACTTTCTACTTACTTTTCCAGTTTTATTTTTCGGAATTTCAGTTACACTTTCAATCTCATGCGGAACTTTATAAGCTGGTAAATGCTTCATACACCATTCTCTTATTTGCACGGGATCAATTTGAGAGATCACTTTTGATTTAACAATTTCTCCCATAACAGGATGTTTCCCTCGATATACAATTGCCTCTTGAACACCTTCTAGTCGAAGTATTGTTTCTTCTACCTCTATAGGAAAGACTTTTAATCCTGAAACGTTAATTACATCATCCATACGCCCCATAAAATGAAGGCCGCACTCAGATTTATAGCCCAAATCTTTCGTGAAAATTTCCTTATCGTTCATTTTCACTACGATTTCTTCAGGCATATTTTCATCTGAACCTATGCTTATACTCGCATGAGGTAGTGGATTTCCTAAATCTAAATGGCTTTTCATATCATGACATATACTAATACAACCTGCTTCAGAACAACCATATTGCTGCATCATATATGTTGTCGTTTCTTTTAGTTTATAAAATAATGCTTCTGGCAAAGGTGCTCCAGATGTCATAATTTTATGAAACTGAAACGTTCCTTGCGGGAAACTCCCCATAATATGTAACATAAATGGTACTGCATATATGATATGTTTTTCTGTATTGCGAACTATATTTAATGCGAATTTAGGGTTTTTATTCGTAATGATGATAGGTTTGCTTCCCCGCGTAATTGCAGATAACGTACCACATATTAATCCGTATGAATGTGACACAGGAGCCATAACAATCGGCACTTCATCTACTTCACAGTTTAAAGCTTCATTATAAGCAGTAATTTCTGTATCAACTTCCGTCCATGCTCTACGAATCAGTTTCGGTTCTCCCGTAGTTCCAGAACTATATTGCAATAAAGAAGGCTCTTCTAGTAAAGCGTTCACTACTTCTAATTTTGTAAAATCGCTATATTCTCCACATAAAACCCCGATACAATTTGCACGCTTCGCCATTTCAATAGCCGTTTCTTTTGGCGTATCTTCATGTATAAGTAATACTGAGGCTTTCTTTTCTTTTAAGAAAAACACAAGCGTAATAATATCGAATGGATCTTTCAAACAAAGCGCAAATCTATTTCCTGCTGCTTCTTGAAATTGCTCCATTTCCTCATAAACTTGTAATCTCAAATCAAAATCACTTTTGCTATACTCTTCTTTATTAACGATTAGCATAATTTCCCCCTGTAACAACTGATTTTTGTTTGTTAAGTTGTCTTGCTCTATACAATGGATTTGGAACTTCATGAACAAGCGATTCCACATCCATATATAATCGACGCTTCGTTAATTGCTCAGCATAAAATGTAGGAGTGTATAGCTGAATACTTTCAAATCTCTCTTTCAAGTGTGGATATTTTCTAAAATGATTTTCAATTGCTTCGACCACTATCATCCAAAAATTTTCTTCTTTCCAATCATATTCATCCGCAAATACGAAAGCTAATTCTCCTACATTAAATAAGAACAGTGCATCTAATACCATCTCTTGTAAACATTCAATACGATCCATTTCAAAGAAATCATTCATTTTTCCATTCGCATACGTTTTATGCATTTTAGTAAAGTCCGGACATTTAGCAACTTCTTTTAAGAATGGACGATAATACTCAAGTCCTTCATGGAAATCCTTTAATGCAATACGGACAGGTAGCCCTTCTTTATGAACTAAAACCATATTTTGTCCGTGTGATTCTAATGCCAGCCCATGCTCTACAACAAGATGTATAACTGGAATGATCGCTTTTTGAATCAGTAATCGTAGCCAATTTTCTATCCCATATTTGTTTAACCACGTATCAATAACTGGTGTACCGTCTTTCTCTTTTGCATATAAGCCGTTAAAAGGAACCGCATCCTCTTGCTCATCTAAATGAAGATGAACACTCTCACGCCAAATGCATCCTAATGAACCATATGTGGCTTTCTTATTCGTATCATACGTTACACTCGAAAATTCTTTTAACAAAATGACGCGTGATTCATCCGTTAAATAAGAATCCCGACTTACGATATCACTTAACCAATTCGATATAGCTGATGCACTCACAACTGAATATGGTTTCAGCGTACGGAGTGTTGAAGTGTTAAGTATGTTCAGCGATAACTTTACATATGGTCTCTTTGGATGCGTAACATTTCTTAACGTCCTCATTGATTGTTGCGCACAATAATCATCGGCTGATTTTCCTAAATAAATAATATTTTTACCCTGTATATGATCAGCATAATTCGGAATAATAAAGTTTTCCCACTGCCACGGATGCACTGGAATGAATACATACTGTTCCGGGTTACATCCTAAACTTCGAATATTCTTCATATATTCTTCTATTTTTTGCTCACCAATTTCTTCTTTTAAAGTATCACCGTATATCACTTCATTTTCATAACCTACAGCCGCATATTTCTTATGCGCTGCAATCCATATGAGTTTTATTGGCCTCATAAATTCATATCCATATTGAAAATTGTCACGATATTGAAATCCAATGCGTGCTTTATAGCTAGGATGATATGGATGACCGTCTATTAAATGGCCTTCAAAGTCATCGTACGATTTTTGAGTATATTCCACCTTATTATGTCTTTCATATTGTGCAATCGTATCTTTAAGTATCGTTTGCTCTAATTCATGAATGAAAGAATCTAATTTCGTTTGTTCCACGTTAACAACTCGAAAAACTTCTTCCAAAAATTGTGAGACTGATTGTATTTCTTGTTGTTCCTCTTGAACTCTTACAATTAATGACTCTATAGAGATACGTCCAAATGTCATTCGTTCTCTTCCGTAACATTTATACGTGACACTTTTGTTGTCTTCATCAAGTCCTTGTATAAGAAAAAGAATTTGTTCTTCGTTTTCAATGCGAACTGGCGTAATGATCCCCTCATAAATTAACGACTCTACTAATTGACGTAACACCCTTTTTCGCACTGAAATGTAATCTTCTGATTGGAGCGCCTTCAAAATTTTCGTATGATACATGTCCACCGTTATTACCCCCTCCATCTTACGAGAAATACCATTATTTGTATTACGTGAAATTTTAACGCTATTTATGAACGAACAGCCACTTCTCTAACGAGCGGATTCTGTACCTGTACGTAAATTGCTTGTTCTAATGGATTACTTAACTCATCGACATCAAAAAATCTCGTTAATAAATTTGCTTTACATGCCAACTTATCCTCTTCCAACAATTCTCTTAAAAAGGTAGAAGGTTCACGGTTATAAGGAAGGAACGATTCAAGTACAGATCTTAATTCAGAGAGAAGAATTTCCTCCTTAATTAATCCTGCTGTGCCAAAACCGTTAATGAGGCCAAACATATGATTGAAAATTAAATAGTAACGAAATCTTTCATCTACAATATAATCGTCATATAGATTTCCAGTACGTTCTCCAATACCAGTTAACTCCTTATTAAGCACTTCTTTCATTGAATTGCAGAAATAAAAACCTTGATTATCACGGAAATAATATTTGACCGGATAACCGTCCTTTAGCTGAACAACACTATTTTGCTGATGAGCTTCTAATGCAACGCCATACTGTAAGTACATCCATACCATCGGCTTTAAAGAAATATTCATATATCGTCTAAACCACTCTAAACTTACTTCTTCGCAGCTTCTACTTTCTACATCTGCTAGTTGATGAATAATATTCGATAAACGAGTACGTTCTCCAGGTATAGCGTCTTGAACTAGTCCAGCAATTAATGTAGCGTCATTTGCATGTTCTCTATAAAAAGGATTTTCTCGTATTATTACTTCAAATCCAGATTCTTCTGCTCCGTAATTTAATGTAATAAATGCTGGATCACAAATAAAATCAAAACCCGGAAACTTTTCTAACACTTCACCAATCGCTGTATTTAGCATTTCCTTTCCTTCCAGACCACTTTCTAGTTCCTTCAATTTGTTAATGCGCATTGAATTTGTTACTTTTACTGGAAATGAAAACTTAAGCATGTATTTTGAGTAGGGATGATATAGCGTCCTAAGTGATGATGTTGCCATATAATACTTACCGGCCGGACCGATATACTCAAGTACTCCTTGATCTATCCAATCCTGTACGTAAGATTGGTGTAATAGCCATTCTGCCTGAAGCGGATGAATTGGAAGTAATGAATATTCATCTTCCTTACAATATTTCGATATAAATTCCTGACTCACCATCTCATCATTACATAACTCTTCTTTTAGAATTACTGTTGTAGAATCAAATAATAATGATTTTTCCTTTACTATACTTTTATGTGCCCTAAAATAATGAAGCTGACATTCTCCTTTTAATTCTGGAGAATACATTGCGCTTTTCCATTCCAAAATACCTTGTCTACTCTTTGGGGTTGGATGAGTTAAATGTCCAAATAATAATGATTGCTCCGCCTCTATAAAGGATGTATGGAAACCATATAATTTTGATGTTTCTTCTATCCGTCCCTTTAAAAAAACTTCAATATTTTGACAACTTTGAATGACACGGACCATAAGTTCAGCGGGATTTGTACCATCCCCATAATTCATAGACATTTCTTTTATTAAAAACGTAATAACAGTAACGTAATCTGCTTTTATAACATTCTTATTTTCTCCCATTTGATAATAAAATTGTTCTCCAAACAAATGGCGATCTGTTGCTGATTTATATATAACTTCTCCATACAAAGTAACGTTCTGTGCCGATAGCCGACAATATAAATATGTGGGGACTATATCTCTATTCAACGTATTACTGAAGATACTTTTCATTTTTTCATCCTCTGTAATCCATTCTCCACTCCCTGTTTCCCTTAAATAACAGTTTAAAAAACTTTGTAATGTTGCATGTTCTGCGATTTGTTTCGCATGCTGCATATTGGTCCTCCTCTTTATATTAAAGCTATCGAAATTTTATATAATAAACAACAATTGAATATCGTTATCAATTATGATTCTAATTGATAATGATATTCAATTCAATAGTATATTTCAGAATTTTTTTATCTAATTTAATTTTTCTTGTTTTCTCTATTTTCTTTAATCTAGTTAAAAATACACGAAAAAAATACTCAATTTCAAACTACATACTTACTTTTTTCATTAGTAATCCCCTTCAAAATAGTTAAACAAAAGAGGTATACCTTAATTGGTATACCTCTTTCAAACAATAAGTTTACATAATAATATTATTTATATTTCTCCAACAATACGCTGTTTCTTCTATATTTAGTTTCTCTAAAAATTTCGTGTCAATTTTTTCTGGATTAAATTTTTCATAAAACTTTTTAGAAGGATTATTCGTGACAACCCATACTAAAAGTGATTGCATATCATTGTTTATACATTCCGATAGTAAAGCTTGAAATAACTTTTGTCCTATTTTCATTCCTTGATACTCTTGTAAAAGGTAAATCGCATATAATTCTCCATCACAATTATATGTACCAGTTCTTTCTGCTCCTCCATCGATGAATCCAACTATTTCTCCATTTAACGTTTCTGCTACAAATCTATATTGGTATTTATCTTCTCGTTGAAAAATATTTTCCCATTGTTTTTCCCGTTGCTCATATGTTATATTTTTTAAAATTTCGTCGGGAAATATCCCTTTATACGTTGTTTTCCAGCTATCAGCATGTACTTTTGCTATACCTGGTATATCATCTTTTATCGCTCTTCTAATATGTATTTCCATCATTTCTCCCCTTTTTATTCACCATTATATCAATTTCTTTCCTTAAAAATCCAAATTAAAAAAGAGTGAATTTTCACTTCACTCTTTTTTATCACTATTATCTACTTTCCACTTCAACTGAAACTACTCGATCAATCTCTTTTAGGGAACTATATAACTCCGTCGTATACAAGTCTTCTGGAGCTAAAATAACCATCTCAAGTTGCTGAAATGCTCCACTATCTATATCTTTAATTTTCACTCGTTTCACATGCATACCTAAATTTTTGATTTGCTTAAATATACCATCTAACTCATGATGCTCTTTTACAGTAATTTTTATAGATAAATCCTTTTGTCTTAATGAATACGGACCTGCGATTTTCACAAGTTGCGGAAGTACGTTAATTGCTAAAATAATTAAAATCATAGCAACCGTCGCTTGTAAATAAAATCCCGCCCCAATTGCTATACCTAAAGCTGAAGCAGCCCACACCATAGAAGCTGTCGTTAATCCGGAAATAACGTCATTACTTCTTCGTAAAATAACACCCGCTCCAAGAAAACCAATACCACTCACAATTTGAGCAGCTAGACGCATTGGATCCATATTTGTGTGCCCTGGAACAGAATATACATGTACGGCTTCAATTGAAACCATCGTAATTAAACAACTTGCTACAGAAATAACCATACTTGTTTTCACACCAAGCGGTTTATTCTTTAGCTGCCTATCTATCCCGATGAATAATCCTAAAAAGAGTGCTAAACCTAATTTGAGTAAAAATTCATATGACATATTTCCATTCTCCTTACTTTACAATGTTTCCCTTGGAATAATTCACTATAACTCTTTTATGATATCAATTCCAGCCTTTTCTATTCATTTAACGTAAAAAGCCGAAAAAACATTTGTAACGATGTTTCTCCGGCTTTTTATTATGCGTAAGGTTCTTCTTTATTTCTGATCTTTAATCTTAATCTCTGCATCTTTGTAGAATGCTAATTTACTGTCATTATACTCTTTTGTATAATTGTTAAATTGCTCTTTTGACTTTTGTGCTTCCACAGTTGATTCATTGACAGCTTTAACTTTTTCACCAATCTCTTTTAATTTCGTTTCTTTTACTTTTAATTTTTCATACAGTTCTTTTTCAGTCGCTAACGCCTTCGTATAATTCTCATTCATCTTTTGGAATGCATCATAACGGTTTTTATACGACTCTTCTACTGCTTTCGCTTGTTTTTGTAACTTCTTATCTTCAAGCTTTTCTATATTTCCTTGCACAGATTTCGTTTCTTTCTGAGCTTTTTCTAGCATTTCTTTCTCAGTTTTTAATACTTTTTCACGGTCATCTACATTTGCAGTAGCTTGCTCTATCTTCTTCATAACAGCGTCATTATGATCTTTACCTTCTTGTAAAATTTGAGAATATAGCTCTTGACCTTCCTTCTCTAACTTCTCTAACTTCTTCGCTTCATCAACTAATGATTTTTCTTGTGTTGCTGCTGTTTCAAAAGCTGTATAAAGATTTTCTTCTGGTTTTTCACCGAAACAACCTGTTAATAGTCCTACTGATAGTGCTCCAACTACTGCTACTTTTCCATACTTCAACGTTCATTCCTCCATTACATACGGTTATCATGCCAGAAATTCACTGGGAAGTGACTCTCTTCATGATAAGCTTCAAACTCATAACCCTTTTCTTTTAACCCTTTTAAAATTGCTGGCACAGCAGCAACTGATTGTGGGTGAATGTCATGCATTAAAATAACTTCCTGTGTTTTTGTTGCATGTGTTATTACGTTTTGAGCAATTTGTGCTGCCGCTGCATCAACTTGTACTTTGTTATATTTCCAATCTAATGAATCAATTGTCCAATCCCATACTTTAAAACCGCCCTCTACCACTTTGTTTCGAAGACCTTCATTTAATCCAGGCATCGAACCGTATGGCGGACGTGTTAATTTAGGTGATTTTCCAATAATATTTGCAATTAAGCTTTGATCTTCTTTCATTTCATTTACATACTCGCCATTTTTATATAACTTTGCAAAATTATGTGTCATACTATGCATACCTACATAATGACCTTCTGCATCTTCACGTTTCACTAAATCCGGAAATTCTTTTACATTCGCTCCAATTAAAAAGAACGTCGCCTTCGCATCATGCTGTTTTAACATATTTAACAATTCAGCCGTATATTTCCCTGGGCCATCATCAAATGTAAGATAAGCAACTTTTCTTTCTTTCCCATTAAAACGACTTGGTGCCGTTTTATTCATTTCTACTTTCGGTTGTTCACTTGCAAGCTGTACTACATTTTCTTGTTTTGCAACAGCCTTTGCTGGTGAAGTAATGGATTGAAACATAAAATACCCAATAGCTACTGCTGCAATCGCTATTAAAACGACTACTACTCGTTTAATTTTTAAAGCTTTTTCCATTCTATCTAATTCCTCTCCCTATTAATCTTATATATAAATCACCCAATATAATTATACATCTATTTATATTATTACACTATATAAACAGATCTATATATATGTATTATAATGGGAGTTTTATCAAAATGGTTGTTCCTATTCCCTCTTTACTTATAAAACTAAGTGTACCTCCATGAAGCTCTACCATTTTTTTTACGATAGCTAAACCAAGACCAGCACCTGTAGCATGGTTATTAATCTGGTAAAATGACTGTTCTATATATGGTAAATGCTCTTTAGCAATTCCAATCCCTTCGTCTTTCACCTTGATTACTGCTTGTCCTTCATTTTTAGTCGCTTCAATGTGTATTGTACCTTTTTCATGTGAATATTTAATAGCATTTTGAACAATATTCAAGAAAATTTGCTTTAGCCTATTTCGATCTCCCATCAATTCAATTCTTTCTATCGTATTCATAAATTGAATTTGTTTCTCTTCAGCGTTAGGAGTTAATTGCCAAATCGTCTCCTCTAGTATATCGTATATTTGCACCTTTTGTTTATATAAATTGAAATGATTTGATTGTAATCTTGAAAAATCTAGTAATTCTTCTACTAAATGAATTAATCGGTCTGTCTCACCTGATATAATTCCCATACCTTGCTTTATCTCTTCTTCCGTTAAATGTTCTACCGTTTTTAACGTCTCACTCCAACCTTTAATTCCAGTTAAAGGCGTTCGTATTTCATGAGAAATCGAAGCAATGAATTCATTTTTCATCTGTTCTGCTTTTTCTATTTTATTAGACATATGATTTAAACTATGTGCCAATTCACCTAATTCACCAGGGTAATCCTCTTTAATTTTCTTCTTTAATGTACCTTCTGCAATTTGTGAAGAAGCATGAATAATAGATTCGATTGGTTTAACAAACGAATTCGCTAATCGTCTACTGATTAAGAATACAATTCCTGAAATAACAATACCTACAGAAATAGTAAACATAATGATTTCGATAATCTTTGCATTTACATTCGTTAAAACAGTCGTATATTTCAAAACACCGATTGTTTGTCCTTGATGAATAAGTGGACTAATAACTTCTAATTGTTTCACATTTTCTTTCGTAGTAGTCACTTGATGGTACATTTCTCCTTCTAGTAACGAATACGGAATAACTACTTTCCCTTCTACCTTTTGTCCACTTGACGACTGTATAATCGTACCATGTCGATCAATTAATTGTAATTCAGTTCCTTCTAACTGAAAGCTCTCAATTATATCGCCGCTGTATTCTTGCAAACGAATAAAGTATAGTGAATTGTATTCAGAGAAAAATCGTGTACTTGTCTTCGCATGAGATTCTATATATTGCACAATACCATTATAATAATATCGATAAATGGAGACTGAAAATACGACTTCAAATAATACAAGCATAAGTATAATGACCGTCATAAAATATAAAGTCACTTTTCTTTTCATCTTATACTTTCCTTCCACACATATCCTTTTCCCCACACAGTAAGAATAAATTCAGGTTCTGATGGATTACATTCTATCTTTTGACGTAACCGCCTCATATTTACATCTACTACTTTCGTCTCACCTACATAATTCGTTCCCCAAATCATATTTAAAATTTCATCACGTGAAACTGGCTTTGAAGCCTGATTCATTAAATACTGTAATATCATATACTCTGTAGGGGTTAAATCAACTAATTGTCCACTTTTATATAATCTTTCTTCTATAACATGTAACGAAAACGGGCCAGATATGATTGTATTTGCTTTTTCATCATGTACTTCTATTCTTCTTAATAACGATTGTATACGTGCAGTTAATTCCACTGGACTAAACGGCTTTGCGATATAATCATCTGCACCAATTCCTAATCCTTGTACCTTATCTTCATCTTGTACACGTGCGGTTAACAGAATAATACCGATTTTTTTATTTTCTTCTCGGATCGCTTTACAAACTTGAAAACCATCCATTCCTGGTAACATTACATCAAGCAATGCTACATCAACAGTATGTTTACATAAAATCTGTAACGCCTCTTCTCCCGTACTAGCTTCTAATACATAGAATCCAGCACGCTTCAAATTTAAGACGATAAAACTACGAATAGGCATTTCATCTTCTAAAACTAAAATTGTTGGCATAATTTCCACCTCCCTACTCTTGTTGATAATCCGCTAGCGGCTTTACATATGCTTTCACTTTTTCAAAATGTGGTTGTTTCGGTACGGCGTATACGTGAGAAGCCGTTTTCACTGCTGCCTCGTATCCTTTTATTTTGAACCATTCTTTCCGCTTAAATATATGGACTTCTAGCCATAGTTCATTTGTCGTTGTATCTATAAACTTTTGAACATCTGATGCTTCTTGCTGGACTGGAACAGTTATTTTTCCAATTAATGCTTGCGGGATTTTGACAAAATAACCTTTCTCTATATTTACATATCTTTCTTCTATCGATTTAATTCCATCTTCGCTCCACTGAATATAACGTTCAAACATCGTACTCTCTCCGTATGATGCCTCTTCCCAACCTTTCGGACGCACTGTACGAACAAATTCAATAATGCCGTCTTCATTTATATCTTTGCTTTCGACTACATAATCATTGAATAAATCTTCTTTTCCATCTATAGGTAGTGGCTCATAATGACCCTTATCAAATTTTGCTACATATGTTATCCCTGAATGAGCACCAACACCTGCATCAATTACAACCGCCTTTAGTGATCTAGAAATACGGCCCATTTGTATTCTTTGGATGCTATTTATATATGGATCGAATGATGCTTCAGATAAAGTTTTAAATTGTTCCATGAACTCAACTGTCAATTTCTCATCCTTTTCATACGTAACAAGGCTTATATCTTTCAATCCATTTTTATTTAAATCCTCTATGAATAACTTCGTATAACTTCGATTATATATTTCCTTCATATCTTCATTTTCTTCTGAAAAAACATACATAACGTGTTCTAACGATTCACGACTTGCAGAAATTCCGATTAGTAACTCCCGCTTCCCGTTTCCTGTAAAATCACCGACTTCAACGATATCTACATCTCCACCATCAAATTTATTCGTGGACTTTACTTTCCACCCATTTCCGGCTTCTTCATATACGGCTAAATATACGCTATGATCTTCATTCGGTAATTTATAAAATAAGATGGCTTCTTTCTTATTATCTTGTTTAAAATCCATTGACCAAATCATCTGTTTATCTTTATTAGACATTGGAGTAAGCAATCGATAATTTACAGGCAAATCTTTATCTATTTGCTCTTTTAGTTCATTAATCCATTTTTCATTGGCAGGAGCACCCATTAAACTTGTTGGAGCTTCAGACATTTTACATCCAGTCAACATAAAAATGATTCCCATAATGCCTATCCATTTCTGCATATAATATCTTTCCTTATTACAGATTTTCATTATTTTTCTTTACTTTTTGCTTCTCCAATATTCTCATACATATGAGTATAATTTTTCTAAAATAAAAAATCGTTACAGAAAAGTTACAAATCCATTCCGATAAAAAAAGATTGGCAAAAGCCAATCTTTTTTTATTATTCGTTTCGAACTGGTTTTGGTGTTACACCTAAATGATCATTTAATTTTTTCGAAATATCTTTCACATTTTTTTCATTTGGAATGTAATAATAAATACCTCCGATACGTTTATCCGTACCTTCTACTTGCATTTTTTCCATTTCCAAATTAGACCCTGCCATATTTTTTGTAATCGCAAGCATATCATCGAAAGTTAAGTTCGTTTTCATATTTTTATCAACCGCATCAAGTAAAGAGCCCATTTTGCTAATAGATTGGACAGACATTGCTTTTTTTGCAATTGCTTCTATTACAAGTTGTTGTCTTTGGCCACGCATTGCATCACTGTCAATTTTACGTGTTCTTGCAAGTGCAAGTGCTTGTTCCCCATTTAAATGTTGGTAACCTTTCTCTAAATGAATCATACCCGCTTGGTCTTTACTATCTTGCTCTGTGAAAGTAACAGGTACATCAATATCAATACCACCAAGCGAATCGACAATTTGTACGAATGATTCAAAGTTAAACTTCACATAATAATCAACAGGAACATTTAAAAATCTTTCCACTGTATCTCGTGTACTTTCAACACCACCAAATACGTGTGCGTGTGTAATTTTATCTAATTTCTTTCTAGATGGAATATATACACGTGAATCACGCGGAATACTTACTAATTTAACTGATTTATCATCTTTATTAATTGTTGCTAATAAAAGTGCATCTGTGCGAACAGCTTCACCATATTGACTTTTTCGCATTTCACTACCATCTACACCCATGATTAAAATTGAAATGTTATCCTTTAAAGGCTCAACTTCTTTATCACGTTTTGATGATTTATCAATTTGTGCATACGCATCACTTACAACAGCTTTTGCTTTATTATATATTAATGATCCATATCCTACTCCTCCAAAAATAAGTAGGAAAAATGGAATTAAAATGAACCATTTTATTGACTTTCTTTTAGAACGTTTTTTATTGCTTCTCGTATTTTGTTCTAATTCAGAGCTCATCTTCATTCGCCTCTCTTTCTCTTTCCCTAGTATAATGTATGTCTAGCAATCTTCATATTGAATTTCCTTTCAAACACCTTACATTTTTGTAAGGTTACATGATGAATCCAATATGTATTCCATTTCACATTATACTCTCGTGCTTATTTTTGGCAAGTCACTATTTTTCAACTTCAAAAATTTAACATTCCTTAACATCATAAATTACAGATTTATAAATTTATTCGTTTCGAATCCTTCAATTTTCACCTGAAAAATTAGTAATGTAACAATACATTTCATATTATCCCTCAAGCGGTGTATACATTGTTTTCTTCCCATGATTATAAATAACAGCGGATTTTGCTTTTAGTTTCGCCTTATCTATTTCTATCTCTTCATTTGAGAAATTCACAATAACTTTAATATCTTTTCCATAAGAAGCAGATTGAACTAATTTATCTTCTGACAAATACGCAAAGTTCGTCATTTCTTCTTTTACTGCCTTTTCATGAACTTCATTCCAAACTTTCAGATGCTGCGTAATTTCTTGTTTATGCTTATTCCACTCTACTTCATCTAAATGGTATAACGGAGGAACATTATACAATAACTCATATAACATACGGTTTCCTACCTCATCTTTTACTTTCAAACTTCCCCATTCCCAGTGATGCGTTGTAATTACAGAATCGTTGTATACTAATTTATATAACGGTACCGAATATACTGGATTTAAATATACTTGTTTATATTCTTCTTTTAACGGTACTTGTTTTGCATATTTTTCTGGAACATTTTGATTCGGTGACCAATATCCGCCCACATAATACGGACTAGTTTTATTTTTCCTCATATCTTCATCGTCCCATTTAATAACCGGCGTTTCAATGCCGTGAGCAAATGCAATCGTGCTACTTGCAAAGTCATTTCCACCTTCTGAACCAACTACCATACCTTTTTCTTGCGCAATATAATCCATTCGTTGTAACCTTGCTTTTAAATCTTGTTCTTGTGTTGTTATATGTTTGGCCGAATAGTCATCATAAATTTCACCTGTTGCATCACAATCAATAAACCATGAATTATATTTAGGTCCATTTTGTAATATATCGTTCATTCGCTCTTTTACACTAGGAAGAGATAAAGTTGGATTTAATTTTCGCCCTCTACCTAAAAACCCTTGCACTTTTTCTCCATTTTTCTTTGTCACAGTTGCCTCTTCATATAACGATGGATCATGAAAAGAAGCTGTATTCCAATTTTTATCAGCCTTTTCGTGAATAGAATGGTACGAATCATACGGACCAACTAAATATCCCATTTTCTTAGCTTCTGTCACGAAATCAGGCTGCATATACCCTTGTTCCCAGTTCGGTAACCCAATCCACGCATTGTCTATTCCTGCTGCTTTCATTTCCTTTATAATATCCGTTCCATCTGCCTTACCCCATTTACTTACTTCTTCAATCGCATCGCCGAGCGCCGACTTTAATACATGCTTATTTAAGTTATATAACTCCATCTTCGATAAATGATCTACACCTTTGTTTAATAACTCACTAGCCTTCTGATCAACTTTTGGGAAAATATCCTCTTTATACAATTCCTTCATTGATAATACTTCATTTACATAACGCAAAATAACATTTTTTTGGTACTGATCAATGAAATCTTGTTTACTTACTTGCTCAAATACATTCAATTCTCCAGGCTCCGAACTATTCTTTTGAATAAGCTCTTTTATATGGCTAAACACAGGACTATTTATTTGTTCTCTTATCTTTTGCCAATTTACGTTACTGTCAGACAAACCATTTTGATTCCAAAAATAAAAATGAGCCGCACCATAAAGTTTTTCAATCTCTTTATTTTTTCTAGCCTTTTCTTGTAATGTTTTAAATTCACCTTTTCCAGCAATATTATCCTTATACAGTTTAGCAATACTCACTGCATCATTATTTGTCACATATAATTGAAATCCATATGTTTTATTTTTATTTATGCTCGGGAATTCATGTATAAAATCAAATCCTATTTTCGGATCCGAATGAAATTTCAATTCATTATTAAACAAATTGTTTGCAATATATACAATGGAATATTTCGAACCATTTAAAGCAAAAAACTTCATAGAAAATGATTCAGCAAATGAATATGCATCATCCTTTAAAAACTTCTTCCAATTTTCATCATTACTCGGAATTTGCTTTCCTTCCCATAACGGAAGTGTATAATTTTCAGCTTGTACTTTCGGCCATGTAAAGCTTTCTGCACCAGTCGATTCCACTTCAATATTTAAGTGATCATTTTTCTTTTCTACATTCACTTTTACTTTTTGATCTGGATATTCCCATGATGTGCGCCCCTTATCTTTTTTCACATTCGACACCTTCATTTTCGGTAACGGCTGCGACGCCTGTTCCTTTACACCATCATGTTCTACAGTTAACGTAAAAGTCTCTGGATTTACATCGTAAGTAAATTCTTTATACGTCGCTTTCTTTATTTTAGACTCTTGTACAGCATTGTTACCTTTTACATCACACCCAACTAAAGTCGAAAATGACATAGTTGTAAGAAGACATATCGCTATCATTTTTTTCATCTTCTGCACCTCCACCACTGAATATACAGGGGCTTTGTTACAGGAATATGGCAAAAAAATAGAACTAGCATAACGCTAGCTCTATTTTGAGTATTAAAAATAAGTGTGTATGGACAACTATAATTTGTTTAAAGTATATGTAATACAATCCTCACTACTTATAAAAGCAAATAATTCATAACTTTAACGTGCATTTCTTAACTAAAAAAATAAGTGTACATAATATAGCCTAAAACTAGCACTACAATTACTAGCGCTGTACCTTTCCAATTCATACCACCTGTCATATCAACTGGACTACCTGATTCAGCTCTGTTTAATCCATCCTTTAAAGAACCGGTAGGATTATTTTTCAATTCACTTTGCCTTATACGCTCTCTCTTTTCTTCTGGTGACTCTTTCTTCATACAATCACCTCCAAATGATTACACCCTTTACTAAATTATACATTATTACTTTTCTTTTATATGCCAACTGAAAAGATATTTACAACAAAAAAGCTAGCAATGCTAGCTTTTTTATAGCCCTATATGTTCTTCTTTATTTACAGTAATTCCTCTATGATCGATTTCTAGCTCGCACACATTCATAGACGTAAATACTCTCGCTAATTGCTCACCAATTTCTTGACGTTTATCATATGGCGTTAATATAAAAATGGATGGGCCTGCACCGCTAAGCGCTGTGCCGTATGCTCCAAATTCTTTTGCACATTTACGAATAGATGGTAATAACGGGACCAGTTCTAAACGAAATGGCTCGTGAAAATGATCTCTTTCCATCATTTCTCCTACAACTTCCCACTTCTTTTGACAAAACGCAGCTACTAATACGTTGCTGATTGCACTAGCCTTAACTGCTTCATGAAACGGAAACACATCTGGTAATACAGATCGGCTTTCCTCCGTATTTAACTCTTCATTTGGAATAAGAGAGATTACACCTAATTCCTTACTTTCAATTCTTACAACCGAAACATTTTTTCCATCCAGTGCTCCGATTACAGTTCCTCCTAATATAGAAGCAGCAACATTATCAGGATGTCCTTCAAAATTTGTAGCAATTTGAACTTTTTGATCAGTCGTTAAGTTCAAATTGCCTAGTTGATTCGCAAGTTCTATCCCAGCTACAATTGCTGACGCACTACTTCCTAGACCTCTTGTAAGTGGGATATTACTAGTAACTTCTATTATATGGGGTGATAAAGAAGGACTCACTTTACATGCCGTGCTAACGATTAAATTTTTATCGTCTGTCGGAATTGATTCTTCAAAGGAATGGATTACTTGCCATTTATCGGCTTTCTCTTTTACTACTACATCTAAATATAATGACAAAGCTATTCCCACTGAATCAAATCCAGGTCCAACATTCGCCGTACTAGCAGGAACTCGAATACTTAATGGTATCACGACATAATCACCCCTTTAATATGCTCTTTAATTTGTTCTATATCATTTGAAACACTTGCAATATCTAATGTATTAGAAGAGATTGCGATATCAGGATCTTTCAACCCATTTCCAGTTAAAACCGCAACAACTGTCTCTCCTTTTTTGATTTTTCCAGATTGAACATGTTTAATAACGCCGGCTAATGAAGCATTTGATCCCGGCTCAGCGAAAACCCCTTCTGTTTTTGCTAATAATCTATACGCATGTAATATTTCTTCATCTGATACCATATCTATTTCACCGTGAGATTGCTTAGCAGCCTCTACTGCATATGACCAACTCGCTGGGTTACCGATGCGAATCGCTGTTGCAATTGTTTCAGGTTCTTCAATGACATGTCCTTTTACAATAGCAGCTGCTCCTTCCGCTTCAAACCCATGAATTCTTGGCTTCTTATAGCCTTTTTCTTTCTCATATTCACAGAAACCTTTCCAGTACGCTGTAATATTTCCAGCATTTCCAACAGGAATCGCTAAAACATCTGGTGCACTTTGCAACTGGTCACAAATTTCAAATGCTGCTGTTTTTTGCCCTTCAATTCGATAAGGATTCACTGAGTTTACTAATGTAATCGGCTCTTCAGCAGCAATATTTCTTACAGCCTTAAGTGCATCATCAAAATTTCCTTCTATTGAAATAATTTCAGCTCCATAGGCGACTGCTTGCGCTAATTTTCCATGAGCAATCTTTCCTTCAGGGATTACGATTATACATTTCATTCCAAGGCGTGCCGCGTATGCTGCGGCCGATGCCGAAGTATTACCTGTTGATGCACAAATAATTGCCTCCGAACCTTCTTCTTTCGCCTTCGCAACAGCCATTACCATACCACGATCTTTAAAAGAACCTGTCGGATTCGCTCCTTCATACTTACCGTATAACTGAATTCCTAATTGTTTTGATATATTTAATAACGGAATAAGCGGTGTATTTCCTTCCATTAAGCTCACATCAGGTGTATTTTCATTCACCGGTAAATAAGAAGCATACTGTTTTAATAATCCTTTATACATATTGTTTTTCCTCCTCAATAATGTAATAACTGTTTATTTCACTTGCGACATCTTCTATCGCTCCTAGCACTCGTTCGAATTGATACTTTGAAGTTTGATGTGTCACAACAACGACTTCTGCAAGTTCACGATTTAAAGGTAATTGAATAACTTCTTTTAAACTTACAGAATAATTAACGAAACATTCTGTTATTTTTTGTAACATCCCGGGTTCATCTCGTAATGAAATACGTAAGAAATATTTCGAAACGACTTCTTCATCTCCTTGTAATTCATACGGTTCTGGTTCTTTTAACGCACTTTTATTTTTCGGAACTTGATTCATACTTTTTACGATTGAAATAATATCACTTACTACAGCAGAACCAGTCGGTAACTTCCCAGCTCCAGGGCCGTAAAACATTACTTCTCCTACCGCTTGACCGTGAACATATACTGCATTAAATTCATTATTTACATTCGATAATGGATGATGTCTTGGTAAAAGTGTCGGTTCTACACTTAAATGAATGGCTGATCCTTGTTTCTCTGCTTTCCCAATTAATTTCATAGTAAATCCTAACTTTTCAGCCATTTGTAAATCTTCTTTTTCGACCTTTCGAATCCCTCTTACTTGCACATCATCTAAAGAAACATTCATCGAAAAACCTAAGTTTGCAAGAATGGCTACCTTTCTCGCTGCATCTAGCCCATCTACATCCGCTGTTGGATCTGATTCTGCGAAACCTAATTTTTGTGCTTCTTGTAATGCCTCTTCATACGACCATCCATTTTGACTCATCTTTGTTAACATGTAATTTGTTGTGCCATTTACAATTCCCATTATTTTTTCAATTTGATCTGAAGCTAAACCGTCTGTTAAGCCTCTTAACACCGGAATACCGCCCGCTACACTTGCTTCATAACATAAATCACAATCATTATCGTTCGCCAGTTGAAGAAGCTCTGCACCGTATACAGCCATTAAATCTTTATTTGCTGTTACGACATGCTTCTTATTTCGTAAAGCCTTAACAATGTGCTGCTTCGCTTCTTCAATTCCGCCCATTACCTCTACTACAATATCAATATTTGAATCATTTAGAACTTCATCGACATGACTTGTTACTACGATTCCATCAATACAAACATCACGTTCTTTTTCTAAGTCACGTACAACGACTGTCTTTACCTTCACTTCATACCCTGTATCAAGTGCAATTTTTTTATAATGTTCTTTCAAAATATGGACAACACCACTTCCGACCGTACCTAAGCCTAACACCCCAACATTAATAACGTTATTCATCTTCTAATCTCCTCCTACAATTTTATTTTTTATCTTTATCAATCACCTTGCTCTGCTTTTTAATCATGCAGGTGGTGGTTATTTCCGTACATACAAATCGTTTCATGTTACAGCACCTCCTTTCAAAGTAATAAAAAAACACACTCATCCCTAGGAAAGGGACGAATGTGTTTTCGTGGTTCCACCCTTGTTCCAATCCAGACGTATTTCCTTCTAGATTGCTCAAGTTCAGATAACGGCTGATTCCGTCAATAATTACTAGATTACTCGTTCACTATTGAAGTTCAAAGGTGGTAAAACCATTTCTCGTGTTAGGAAGCTCACACCCTTGGCTTCCCTCTCTGTAAACCGTAAAAATGATTTCATGTCCTTATCGTTACTTTTTCGTTCATGTTTATTTGTTAATTCATTATACTCGTATAAACAACAAAATCAATACTATTTTTTAATTATTTTTAATTTTCAATCTTCATATCCATAAAAAAACACACTCATCCCTAGGAAAGGGACGAATGTGTTTTCGTGGTTCCACCCTTGTTCCAATCTAGACGTATTTCCTTCTAGATTGCTCAAGTTCAGATAACGGCTGATTCCGTCAATAATTACTAGATTACTCGTTCACTATTGAAGTTCAAAGGTGGTAAAATCATTTCTCGTGTTAGGAAGCTCACACCCTTGACTTCCCTCTCTGTAAACCGTAAAAATAATTTCGTGTCCTTATCGTTACTTTTTCGTTCATGTCTATTTGTTAACTTATTATAGTTATCAACTTTTCAAAAAGCAAGCCTATTTTTACTAACAATTTTCAAAATCATTTTTTATTGTATTTCAAAATAGTATTATGCAACTACCACTTGATTTACCTATTTAGTTATTTCTCCAGTTTGTAAATCAACGATTCTTATATGAATATCCCATTCTAAAATGTGTACATATTCACCTTACAAAACTATATCTATAAAGTTTTTTCAATACAATCTTTTCGTATAACTTTCTTCTAAAGAACGTGCAACATCTTCTTCAGAAGTATTTACTTTCGCATGCTCCAGCAACATTTTTGCTGCTGAAGGTAACTCTTTTTTATGTAACCAAGATTCTGGATCCCACATCTTAGATCGGATAAAAGCTTTTGCGCAATGAATATAACACTCTTCTATTTCAACGACAATTCCAAGTAACGGATTGCGTCCATTCGCCTGCATTTCTTGCAATATCTCTTCGTCGTTTGTAATATACGCTCGGCCGTTTATTCGGAGCGTCTCCCCAAGTCCAGGAATAAAAAATAGTAACCCTACGTATGGATTTGAAATAATGTTCAAAATGGAATCTATACGACGGTTACCTGGTCTTTCTGGAATGATAATTTTATTATTATTTAATACGTATACAAATCCAGGTGCGTCTCCTCTCGGTGAAGCATCACACTCTCCTAATTTATTTGCAGTAGATAATACTAGAAAAGGAGATTTAGACAGGAAATCTACGCAATGGTGGTCTAATGATGAAATAACTTTCTTTAATGCTCGCTCACTTGGTTGCCCCAATATTTTCCGTAATTCTTCCTCTGTTGAAATAATCGATTTTATTTCCGTACGCTCTATCCCCACTATTAACCGCTCCTTTTTTCTTTATTTTCCCAAAATTCAATACAAATATTGTATAATAAAATTTGCAGAAAGGGGAATTAAAATGACAGAGTGGTTAACAATATTTGATCCTGAAAGAAATACACTTGGGAAGAAATTGCGTGATGAAGTGCATCGTGACGGTGATTGGCACGAAACATTTCATTGTTGGTTTGTAGAAAAAGATGATGAAGATATGTTCTTATATTTCCAATTACGCTCTAAAAATAAAAAAGAAGCTCCGGGTATATGGGATATTACATCTGCCGGACATATTATGCATGATGAAGATGTACAAATTGGCGGTCTTCGTGAAATTGAAGAAGAGCTAGGGCTCTCCTTTCAAACCACTGACTTAACGTACAAAGGAATATTTAAAATAGATTATGAAATTTCAAACCTTACTGATCGTGAGTTTTGTCATATGTATTTCCACAATGTCATCAATCCACTTCCATTCGCACCGGGTGAAGAAGTAGACGATGTGATGAAAGTACATGCAAATTCTTTTCTACAACTATTAAAAGGAGAGATTTCATCTTTAACGACTATTTCTGTTTTAAGCAATAAACCGATAACGATAACATTTGAAGATATTTATCCATATGATCTTGCATACTATGAATTTGTTATAGAGCAAGGAAAAGACTTACTAGAAAATAATAGTTTATAAAGAATAGGCCTCCCATTTTAAAGTACTTGGGGGCCTATTCTTTATAGTCGATGATTGACAATACCCGGCTGATTTAAATTCCAGTTTATTTTCTCTCTTTCGATGTTTGGAACATATTTGGCAGCGTTACAAAGCGTGCCCCTTTCGTTTTTAACTGAGGAATGATTTTGTCTAGTGCCTCTACAGATCCGTGCAAATGCCCACCTGGTGTTGAATGCTGAAGTATAACACTACCCGGGAATGAATTACCTAACACATTATTTGTAATCGTATCAGCGCTTACGCCTTTCCAATCAACTGTATCAACACTCCACTGTACAATCATAAAGTTTTGCTCTGTCGCCCACTTCAATTGATTTTCAAGTATTTCACCGTACGGCGGACGAATAAACTTCGGTGCATAACCAGCTAAACGATTTAATATTTCTTCTGTTTTTATAATTTGATTACGGTACTCAGCATCATTTACTTTCGCTAAATTCGGATGGCTATACGTATGATTGCCAATTACATGCCCTTCATTCGCAATACGTTTTACTACATTCGGATACTTCTCTGCGTTTTCACCAAGCAAGAAAAAAGTTGCTTTTACATTATGTTGTTTTAACTTATCTAAAATTTTCGGCGTAAATTCTAAATCTGGTCCATCATCAAATGTAAGAGCGACTTCCGCTTTATTGTATGGTCCGGAAAATGCGTACGCATATTTTTCGACCCACGAAAATGGCGTCCACGATCCACGCTCATATGCTTTCATTTGCACTTCATAGTTTTGAGGGATATATGCGTATGGCAATGAGCTTATATAGTCTCCATAATAAAATGAGTGATATGGCATATAGGCGTATGAAACATCTCGTTCTAATCCCCATTGATATGGGGCAAACATTTCTGACGAATAAAAATAATACATAATAAAAACCTCCCTAAAATTTCATATGTGATTCCTCTGCACTTTGTTAGGGAAATTCCTATTCATGAACAAAAATAAGACTGTCCATAATTAGGACAGTCTTATTGCTTTATATTATTAATAAATCGATGTACTATCTTTCGGCAAAGCTTTCACATGTTTTAAATAGCTCGTCACTCTGTCATCATCACCTTGCGGGTATTGATATCCATATGTGTTAGCAATTTCATTCGCTACTTCCCTAAATAATTTCCCCATGACAAAGAATGACTCCCATATGTATTCATATTCTGCATTCGAATAGGTACGTTTAAATTGCTCCCACATATCTTTTTCAATATATTGCTCGAAATGCTTCCCAAACTTTCCTGCATTACCTGTAAAGTCTGTTTTCATACCAATATGCCATTCTAGCATTACGGTGAACATATCTCGCATCGGACCATCGAGCATCCCTTTCGCATAAGAAAGTTCTTCTCTCCATAGTCCTTTCCCTACATTCGTACTACACCACCAAAATTCATTACAGCAATCTAAAAACTCTTTTGCTGTAGGCTTTGTTATTAAGTAATCTTTATCGCTTGCTGGTGGAAATTCATCCATACAATTATCTTTATCCAGAAGCAATTCACTTAAACTATCTTGTCCAACGAACTTATTTATCAAATCAAATGGAACGAGCGTTAAATCAATTCGATTTCCATCCATAAACTGCATTAAATACGGAAATTTCCCGTCTTCGTCCGCTGGAATTAATGACATTTCTTCTGGCATTTGTACAATCATTATTTCTCCAAATCTATGAATCCAATTATGATTAGACGTAAAAGATTGTATATCATGTACAACATACATAATATCATAGTCTTGAAAACAATCTCTTTTCACATTTGGATTTACACGTGATCCATTCATAATGACAGCTCGAATTCTTTCATCCTCTTTTGCTGTATTTATAATTAAGTCTAACATTTCTTTTTCAGTTCTCATCTATTCCTTACCTCCAATTTTTATATAAACTTATATTTCCAAGTATGTTGGAGGTCCACGAGATAGCTGCGTTGTACAAGATACATGTTATAATTTTTGAAATTTCTTTTTCATCCCATTTACCTCCTCACATCACTCTTTTACGACTGCCATTACAAAGCCATCGTATCCTTTACTTCCGACAGTTTGAAGCGCAGTAGCACTTACACGTGGCTCTGCAGCTATTAATTCATAGAAGCGACGTATCCCTTGTACGCGAGGATCGTTACTCGTATTGTCAATAACTTCTCCTTCACGTACTACGTTATCACCAATAATTATAGTACCAGGGCGTGATAGTTTCAGTGCCCATTCAAAATAAGCAGGGTTATTTTGTTTATCAGCGTCTATGAAAATAAAATCAAATGGTTCATACTTCTCATTTTCTATTTGCTGTAAAGAATCTAAAGCTAATCCTGTTCTTACTTCAATTTTATCATTCAAATTGGCACGCTCAATATTGTTACGTGCAATTTCTGCATGTTTTTCATTTGCTTCCAATGTAACAACTCGTCCTCCAGATGGCAAGCCCCTTGCAAGCCATATCGTGCTATATCCGCCTAGAGTACCAATTTCCAAAATGTTTCGAGCTCTTTGAATTTGTACTAATAGTTGCAAAAACTTCCCTTGCGTTGGCGATACATCGTGTGCTGGCAAATTAGCTGCAGCGCTTACTTGAAGAACTTCTTCTAATGTAGAATCTTTCGGTATTAATACATCACTCACATATTGATCAACAGCCGTCCATTTCTCAATTGTACTCATGTAAATACCATCCCTTTCAATACTTTTCTACTACTCACATTTGATTATACCGAAAATTCTGTCTCCTAAACAAAAATAAAGAAGGGACATCTACTCCATTACAGAATAAATATCCCTTCTTTTGTTTATACATTTATCCCCTACGGATTAGTAGACCAAAGTCCTGCTGATTTAATAAATGTACGTTTATTTAATTTCAGCTGCGCTACGATAAATTCTGCAATATCTTCTGCTTGCATTACTTTATCTGGGTTTCCGTCAGTTAATCCTAAATCTACAGCCATATCAGTTGCTACTGTACTTGGAGTTAGAGCTGTTACACGAATGTTATGTTTGCGAACTTCCATCGCTAATGATTCTGTTAAGCCAAGAACACCAAATTTAGAAGCACTATATGCACTTGTTACAGGTGCACCTTTTTGTCCTGCTGTAGATGAAATGTTAATGATATCACCAGATTGTTGTTCAATCATGCTTGGTAAAGCTGCACGAGTTGCATAGTATACACCCATTAAGTTTACTTGAATGATTTTTTCCCAATCAGCAACGTCTAATTCTAAAAACTTACCGAACTTAGAAATACCAGCATTATTAATTAAAATATCGATAGATCCTAAACCGTTTTTTAATGTCTCAATCGCAGTCGTCACTTCTTCGTATGAAGAAACATCAGCAGTCGCAATAACAGCTTTTACGCCTTCTGCTTCTACTTCTTTCGCTACAGCTTTTAAGTTTTCTTCTGAACGAGCTAAAAGACCTACATTTACGCCCTCTTTCGCTAACGCGATCGCTACAGCGCGACCAATTCCTCTACCTGCTCCTGTAATTAAAGCATTTTTACCTTGTAATAATTCTGCCAAGTATAACACTCCTTAATCATCTCAGTTATGTATTATATTAAAATTGTATCTGTGTTTATGTAAAAAGGCAATGATGCACTTTCATGTGCGTAGGTTACTTGTAGGTAACTATAGTAAATTACTATTAATTCATTACAATTTATCATTATTAATGCAAAATAAAGACACCCTCTTCATAAGAGAGTGTCTTCGTATAAAAAATATATTGCTTATCAATACACTACTTTTCTTCATATTTAGGAATACAAACAATAAATTCTGTCCCCTTCCCCTCTTCACTCTCGACTTTTATTTCTCCTTGATGAAGGTCGAGTACTTTTTTTACGATAGCCAAACCTAAGCCACTTCCTCCATACGCACGATTTCGTGAAGAATCTGCTTTATAAAAACGTTCAAAAATATGTTGTTTCTGTTTTTCAGATATACCAATTCCCGAATCGCGAATACGTACTTCAACTAATTTCTCATGTTCTTGTAACTGGATTATAATAGTGCCGCCACTTGGAGTAAATTTTATACTATTATGAATTAAATTAATCCAAACTTGACTCATACTTTCTTGGTCAGCAGTAATGAGTACTTTCCCTAAATTAAGTTCTAGCTCAATTTCTTTTTCAGCCCAGAGTGGTTCACTATTTAATACAATTTGCTTTAACTGTTGATCTAATCGATAAGTCACTCTTTCTGGTGTATACTCTTCTGACTCTAAAAGAGTTAGTTTCAGTAAATTTTGACTTAGTTTAGATAATCTCGTCGTTTCCGTTTCAATAATGGTAAGATAATGCTTTCTTTTTTCCTCGGAAAGGTTATCGTCTTGTAGCGCTCTAGCGAATCCTTTTATAGAAGTTAATGGTGACTGGATTTCATGTGAAACATTCGATACAAATTCCTGACGCATTTTCTCCATCGTATTCAGTTCATCTGTCATATCATTTATACTTTTTACGAGTACACCAATTTCTCCATCATACTTTTCTTCATTGCGTATTTTTACGGAGAAGTCTCCTTTTGCAATTTTTTGTATCGGTTCAATAATCGTCCAAATCATTGCCTGTCGTTTTGGTCTCATTAATATCCCAATCAATGTCCAGATAAGAACAATAAATACAAAGCCGACCATATCACTAATTAAAAAAGTAACAAACGGCGATACGTTTACTTCCAGAGCATTCAATATACTAGTTGCTACATAAAATGCGATAGACCAAATTATAGTGAGAAAAGAAAAAAGCGCTAATACCGCTCCAATTACTTTCAACATCTTCAGCCTACTCATTTGTTTTCTTTTCCTCATTTACTTACCTCTAATCGATATCCTAAACCTCTTATCGTTTTAATACTGAACTTCGACTTCTCTTCTTGAAACTTCTCACGTAGCCGATTAATATGAACGTCTAGTGTACGTTCATTCCCTTCAAAATCATATCCCCATACATCTTCAATTAATTGCTCTCTCGAACACGTTCTTCCTGCTTTAGAACCTAATGTAAAGAGCAACTCGAATTCCTTTAACGGCAGTGTGACCGTTTTCTCTTCCAGTTTCACTTCAAATGTTTTACGATTTAACAGTACATTTCCAACTTGAATCGATTGCGACACTGTAATTTGGTAACGTTTCAATAACGCCTTAACTCTCACTACTAGTTCTATCGGATCAAATGGTTTTACAAGATAATCATCCGTGCCAAGGTGAAATCCTTTTACTTTTTGGGACGTCTCCCCTTTCGCAGTTAGCATCAAAATCGGAATATCATAGTACTTCCTTAATTCAAAACATACATCAAATCCATCCATATTCGGCATCATGATATCAAGAATAACCATATCAACTTTTACTTCATCTATTTTCTGAAGTGCATCTAGACCATCAATTGCCTCATATGTTTGAAAACCTTCTCGTTCTAAAAATACAGAAACAAGTTCTCTAATATGCGGATCGTCGTCCACTATTAATATTTTAGGTATCAAAAGAACCATCTCCTTTCTACTCCGCATCTATTTTATTACTGTTAAAAACAAATAATCAGTGAAGCAAATTCCCCACTGATTATTCATTTTATAATGCCGCCTCTTTAATTTTCAATTGTTGCGTTGCAAATTCACGATACATATCATGTGAGTGTAATAATTCATCATGTGTACCGCTTCCTGTAAGATTCCCTTTTTCTATAAAGATAATTTTATCTGCATCTACAACAGTAGAAAGTCTATGTGCAATAACTAACGTTGTTCTGCCTTTCATTAAGTTATTTAATGCCTTTTGAACGACAGACTCAGACTTACTATCTAGACTGGAAGTTGCTTCATCTAACATAAGAATTTGTGGATTTCGAAGTAATGCTCGGGCAATAGCAATTCGCTGTCTTTGTCCTCCAGAAAGCTTCACACCACGTTCTCCCACTTCTGTTGCGTATCCGTTTGGCAAATCATGAATAAATGCATCAACATATGCCATCGCTGCTACTTTTTCAATTTCTGCATCTGTCACTTCGCCCTCAACACCGTAACAAATGTTATCACGGATTGTTCCATCGATTAACGGACTATCTTGTGAAACATAACCAATTTGACGTCGCCATGATTGTAGTGCATAACTCGTAATTGATTCTTTCCCTAATTTAATGGCACCACTAGTCGGCTCATAAAAACGTTCTAATAATGAGAATAACGTCGTTTTCCCGCTACCACTTGGTCCTACGATTGCTGTTACTTTTCCTGATTCAATTGTGAAATCAATATTCTTTAAAACTTGCTCTTCTTCGTTATACTCAAAATGTACATTTTCAAGAACGATTGGCTGCTTAGCATTTGTAACCTTCACACCAGTTTCATGATCTTCTACTTCATATTCTAAAATTGTATTAATTCTTTCCGTTGCACCAATTGCCTTTTGGAATTGTGTAAAGAACATAGATAATTGACTCATCGGCATTATAATTTGAACTAAATATAAAATAAACGCTACTAGTTCTCCTGTTGTTAATGCACCGCTAGAAACTCGCATTCCACCATATCCTACGATAATAACAAGCAATGCCATTAAAACAAATGACATAACTGGTGAAATTAATGCTTGCACTTTTCCCTCTTTCAAACCAAATTGTAATAGCTTTTCAATACCTTTATTTCCAGTTTCATATTCCTTTTTTTCTGTGTTCGAAGACTTCACTAAACGAATTTCTGATAACACCTGTGTTAATACACTAGTAAAAGAAGCCGTTTCATCTTGAAGTGCTTTTGAAATCTTATACATTTTCCGTCCAAGTGGAACTAAAATTAATACTGATAATGGAATAACTGTTAAAAGTAAAAGTGTCATTTTCCAATCTAAAACAAATAATACAATTAATGATCCAACAATTGAAATACCGCCTGTTAATAAGTTTGACAAATGCTCAGAAATTAATGTTTTCACAACTCCTGTATCATTTGTCATACGACTAATGGTATCACCTGTTCTATTTTGATCATAATAAGTTACCGGTAATATAAGCACCTTTTTCCACAAACGTTCTCTCAGTCCAGCTACGATCTTCTGTCCTATATAATTTAGTAAATATATAGACAATCCTGCAGCTATAGTTTGCATAATAAAGAATGCAACTAGCCCAACAATTTGTCCTGTACTTATTGACGAAAGTGAAAAATTATCTACTAACCCTTTCGTTAACATCGGTATAAATAAACTCGCTCCCGTAGAAAGCAAACTCATTAATAACGCAAAAGCAAGAATCCCTTTCGGAGGATTTGTATCTTGAATAAGGCGTAAAAACTGCCTCCAGCTCCCTTTTTTCTTCATCTCATTTCTAACTTCCATTCCTGTTCATCTCCTCGTGTTAAACCAAACTGTTCTTTCTAAAAATAGAATACAATACAAATGTAAACTGAATGTAAACACACTTTTTCTCTTTTTACAAAATATACATACAAACGCATCTTTACAACAAGTATAAACATCTGATATTATTACCAGGTACTTAATATTATTCTATGCGAATTATAGATAACCAATTTACAATACTATATAAATCTCCCGTTATTGAAAGGAGTATCCTTTTTGCAAACAAATATACATTCCGAAAAGGAAACAATCATTTTTATTCATGGCTTAGTCGGCAATCGTCGTGCCTTCAAAAAAGAGCATAAACGATTTTCAGCCACCTATAACATTATAACTTACGACTTATTAGGTCATGGCGATGATAAAGGTGCAGATATCGAATTTTCATTACAGCGCCTCGTAGATCAATTATTGAATTTATATGAAAAAGAAGGCATTCAAAAAGCTCATATTTGCGCTCTAAGTTACGGCTGTTATATCTCTACAATTTTTGCACAAATGCATCCGGAAAAAGTACTGAGCATTTGTCACATTGGTGGACATTATAATAATCCATCCCTTTTATATAACGTATTTCAAAAGTTTTGGGAGAAGCGAGGAGACGAGTACTCTAAATGGCTCTCTCAATACGCAAATACCATTTTTCCAAGTGGCATACTAAAGGCAAATCCGTTCGCAGTCATTTCACGAAATATTTATTACCGTTTCGGATTGCAATTACATTCATCAATTATTGTCCAATCATTACGGCATCGTTTAGAATTCGATTTAAAATCTAAATTAAAATCACTTCCCCACCCTATTCTATGGGTAATGGGTGAACATGATCATCTCTATAAATCTTGTCTTTTTGATTTGAAATCCATTCTTCCTAACGTTTTATACAAAGAAATACCGCTTGCAGGACATGCAGCAAACTTATTTCGTCCGAACTATTTCCATGACCTATACGCTCGATTTTTAAATGGGAAGTTACAGTAAAAACTACTACATTCTCAATTTATTCAACTATAAAAAGGCTTCCCAAGTTTCCCTGGAAAGCCTTTTCTCTATACGAAAAGTATATAAACTACTTTTTCTTAGTATGCTTTTGTGTAACCTAACATGTGCTTGCTCCAGTAAGAGTTACTTACAGAACTAATACGTACACCAGTTGCATCTGTTTCTGCACTAATGAACTGACCGTTTCCTAAGTAAACGCCCATGTGAGAAGGACCTGATTTATAAGTATTTTGGAAGTATACTAAATCACCTGGTTGTGGATTGCTAGTTTTTGTTTTAGAGCTCCAGTATCCAGCAACTGTTTGACGAGCGCCTTTATGACCAGTTTGATTTAATACGTAGTGAATGAATCCACTGCAGTCAAAACCAGCAGGTGTTGTACCAGCAGTTCTGTATGGTGAACCATTTAAAGATCTAGCGAATCCAGCGATTGAAGATGTATCTCCACCTGTTGTTGGTTTTTGTACGTCTTTACCTGGTTGTTGAACGTTATTTGTAACGTTATTGTTATTGTTATTGTTATTTGTAACGTTGTTTACTCCGCCTTTTACAAACTTAACGAAGTCTGCACTTACGTAACCTGTACGGCCGTTATGGTTAATTTTGTACCAACCATTTTCAGCGCCAGTAACGTTTAATACTTTACCTTGTGTTACGCCACCGATTACAGCGTTGTATGTAGCTGGGCCTGTACGTACTTTTAAAGCACCAGTGTTAACAACATAAGAACCACCAGTTTGAACTGTAGTAGTATTGTTGTTTGTAGTTGGTTGTTTTGTTTCGTTAGATACAGCAGAACCACCTTTTGTTACGAAGTCTTTGCTTACGTATCCAGTTCCACCATTGAAGTTGATTTTAAACCAATCTTGTACTTCTCCAACAACTTGTACTGTTTTACCTTTATTTACAGAGCCTAATACTGTATGAGATGTACTTGGGCCTGTACGTACGTTTAGTGAAGAAACGTTTACTGTGTAAGTACCAGTTCCTTGTTGAACAGTAGTTCCTGTTTTACCACCAGTCGTTACGAAGTCACCACTTACATAACCAGTTTGACCGTTTACAGTTACTTTGAACCAACCGTTTTCTTGTCCAATTACTTGTAGTACTTGACCTGATTTCACTTTAGAAATCACGTTATGTCCTGTACCAGCACCTGAACGAACATTTAATACATCAGCAGTTACTGTGTATTTTAAATCAGATTTTGTTTCTACAGTTTTTGTTTCAGTTACAGTCGTTTGATTTTGAGTTTGATTTTGTCCATTGATTTCTTTTAGCGCCTCGTTTGAAACTTGTGCCTGAGCAGAATCCATACCTGGAACTGCAACACCCACTACTGAAGCTGCTGCTAAACCTGCAATTACTTTTTTCATAAGTTGTCTTTACTTCCTTTCCCTACTATCCTCTTAAAAAAACTTATAAACTTAATACATTACAATATTATCAAAGTAAAATATTCATTAAGTTCCATTTTTTAACAAGAGTTTTATTTTTCACACAGAGTTCATTTTAAACGAATGAAGTGAATTCCGTGTGAACTTCATGTGAACTTTACCATTAAACTTACTGTTTTTGCAATGCTTTTTTCAAATTCTATATGTATTTCATTGAAAATTCGACATTTCATTCATTATCTTAATATATATTTTCCTATCCACTCCGAAAAACTCTATTAATCTAATACAATGCAAAGAATGTATTCCTAGTAAAGTTCTTTCCATGAAGCATACTCTTATCATGACAAAAAATACTTTTTTTATCAATAGTATAATATTTTCAGAAAGCTATTTTTGATACTGTTTATCGCTTTTAAAAGATTTGACGATTTGTAAGATTTAACTTCAAAAATTCTGTTCTAATTTGACGAAAATGTACATTTTACTCCCTATTTTCCGCTGTACATGGAATTTTCAGGATATTTATATTATCATATATAGAGTGGCGTCTTAATCCATACATGTATTATCCATCCTACCCGGAAACCAATCGAACTTTTACGGGTAGGTATTCTCCACGTAGCATTGAATTTTGATATGGAAGTCTTATTATTAAAAAAGGAGGTATATTTATGAAAAACATAATAGATGATCCTACAAATAAAAATATAGAACTGTACTATGCTTTTTTTCAATTCGTTTCAATTATTACGTTACAAAAAATATCAACTATTGAAACACGTAAAAACGAATTAAAAAATCAGATGAAAAATTCCTATCAAAAAAATCCTTACTACTTATAAAAAGGTGAACAGATTATATTTCTGTTCACCTTTTATCCCACATTAACGGGCAGCAAGACCCCCACCTCAAAATTCAGCGAAAGCAAAAAAGATAAGTGGGGGATCAACTGCCCGTAAAAGCCCGATTGGTGAAGGCTGATAATCAGTGGTGGATGAACAACTCCCCCACTGATTAAAGTTTCACTTTATCGTTCCTACATTATTTATAAATTTTCACACGGTTTTCTAAAGGTTGGTATTCTTTTTCACCTGCAGTTACCACCGGTTTACCAAACGGCATTTGCGCAGTAAGTTTCCAGTTCCCTGGAACTTCCCATTCTTTTCTCACTGCTTCATCAATTAATGGATTGTAATGCTGCAATGTAGCACCAAATCCTTCAATTTCTAAAGCTGTCCAAATTGCAAATTGTAACATTCCTGAGGATTGCTGAGACCAAACGGGAAAATTCTCTTTATATAAGGCAAAGTTTTCTTGCAGTTCTTCCACTACTTGACTATCTTCGAAGTATAGAACCGTTCCATAACCACTTTTAAATGCATTCATTTTTTCTTCAGTAGATGCAAAATTATTTTCAGGTACAATTTTTCGTAACGTTTCTTTCGTAATATCCCATAACTTATCATGTTGTTCTCCAAGCAAGACGACAACGCGAGCGCTCTGAGAGTTAAAAGCTGAAGGTGTATGTTTTACAGCATGATAAATCACTTCTTGAATTTTCTCATCAGAAACTACTTGCTCTTTACTAATCGCGTAAATAGATCTTCTGTCTTCAATTGCTGAGTAAAAATCTTTTGCCATCATAATTCCCTCCAATTTTCATTTGAGGCTTTTTCATATGTACACATCATATTCTGCCTCTTAAAACTTATCATTAATAAGCTTCTAACTTTATACTATCAACAAACAATAATAAACTCAAATAATAACACTCACATTTTTTACCTTTTTATTTCCTAATTCTAAAAATAAAAAGGCAATTTATTGTTACCTATAATAAGTAACAACAAATTGCCTTTCTTATATAATGATCTAACTCAATATTTTACTTAATTAACTAAGCCAAATGCATATGACATTAGCTTATTCGTCTCTGTAAAACGCTTCGTTTTTCCTTTTGTTCCCATTACAACTGTAATAATACGAGTATCACCTTGTTTTGCTGTACCCGTAAAACAATACCCCGCGCTATCTGTAAATCCTGTTTTTAATCCGTCTATTCCTTCTATATATAAAGCTTTATTATTTTTGTTTAACATATCATTTGTACTTGTAACATTAATATTATTAAATGCTAACTGACTTTGACGTAAATGAGTCACTTCTAATATTTCTGGATAATCTTTTATAAGATGATACGCCAAGTTTGCTACATCAGCAGCTGTCATCTTCGTCTCACTTCCATCAGGTTCTTGTAGTCCTGACGCATTTGCAAATTTAGCATACTCCGACATTTTTAACTGCTTTGCTTTTTCATTCATAAGCTGAACGAAATCTTTCTCTGTTTTTGCCATATGTTCTGCTAAAGCTACAGCCGAATTATTTGCTGATTCAATCATTAATGCATGGTACAAATCTTTAACAGTTAATGTGTCATTCACTTGGACTGGGATTCTCGCACCCTCTGTTTGTGCCGCTTTCGCACTCATTTTTACCGGATCTTCCCAGCGAACTTTCCCATTATGTACATTTTCTAATAGTAGGTACGCTGTCATCATCTTAGACATACTTGCTGGCGCAAAAGCTTCATTTTCATTATGTTGATAAATAATATCTCCATTACTCGCATCGATAATCATAGCTGCTTTTGCATCAACTTCCGGTGGTATGTACTTTGGTGGCACTACTTTTTCAGTTAATCCTGTTTTAGGTAATTCCGCCACCTGTAAAGGTTGTCCTTCTACATTTGTTGCACTCTTTTGAGTTCCTTGGAATAAGAACCAACATATCCCTAAAATAATGACTACTAGGATCGTCAGCCTTCCCCATTTTAACCGCTTCATTTCAAAACTCCTTTAGCAAACCTTTTATACACTCACGTTTAACCATAACAATAATTACTTTATATCGTCAA
Organism: Bacillus sp. HY001; assembly: GCF_007558965.1. NCBI lineage: Bacteria > Bacillati > Bacillota > Bacilli > Caryophanales > Bacillaceae > Bacillus > Bacillus sp. HY001. The sequence continues at coordinate 54,348 of NZ_VLTE01000007.1, forward strand.
GGCAAAAAGCATATTTATTCATCTCATACATTTATGTTACAATTAAAATACCGAAATATAAGAATATTCAATGTTAAATTATCGTAATTTAACTATTTAATAGAAAGGATTCTTACGATGCTACTTCCAAAAACATTAAAATACGGTGACACAATTGGCATTTATTCGCCCTCTTCACCAGCAACCTATACTTCTCCAAAAAGATTTGAACGAGCGAAATCCTACTTACAACAGAAAGGATTTCACATATTAGAAGGTTCACTAACAGGTCGATATGATTATTATCGTTCTGGCAGTATACAAGAGCGTGCCGAGGAACTCAATGCTTTAATAAGAAATCCTAATGTATCTTGTATTATGTCAACAATTGGCGGCATGAATTCTAATTCCTTATTACCTTATATTGATTATGATGCTTTTCAAAATAACCCTAAAATAATGATTGGCTATTCAGATGCAACAGCTTTATTGCTAGGGATTTATGCCAAAACAGGAATCCCTACATTTTATGGTCCGGCACTTGTCCCCTCCTTTGGAGAATTTGAGCCTTTTGTAGATTATACATACAACTATTTTGCAGAAACATTACTACATGATCAAGTACTTCCTTACAACATAAAACAGCCTTTATTTTGGTCAGATGAATTTATTAATTGGGAAATGAAGACGGAAGAAAAAGAACGTAGACATAATAATTGGATTTCTGTAACAAATGGACAAGCTACTGGACGTATTATTGGTGGGAACTTAAATACAATAGAAGGCATTTGGGGTAGCCCTTATATGCCAAGCATTCAAGAAGGCGATATTTTATTTATTGAGGATAGCTCAAAAAATGCAGCTACTATTGAAAGAAGCTTTTCATTCCTTAAAATTAACGGTGTATTTGATAAAGTTTCAGGTATACTTCTTGGAAAACATGAGCAATTTGATGATTGTGGTACACATCGCAAACCGTACGAAATATTATTAGAAGTACTGCAAAACCAAAGCATTCCTTTACTTGCTGACTTTGATTGTTGTCATACCCATCCGATGATCACTATGCCGATAGGTCTTCAAGTGAACATGGATGCAACCAATAAAACTATACATATTTTAGAAAAATGGAAGATATAAAGGACGCCTATATTATAGGAAGAAAATATTATAAACTTTTCCATTAGAAAACATAAAAAAGGATCCGTTCATCACGGATCCTTTTTTATTATTGTCCTAAATTTTGAACCTTGTCTTTCAATTCACGAACTTGATCTATCGTCTGCATAAGCTCAGAGTTTTTAAATTGCTCTACATCCACTTTGCCTTCTTCTATCTTTGTCATCGCCGTATCAATTAATGTATTTAACTTTTCGTTATATCCGACGATTTGCTGATGAAGATCCTTCGCTACATCCGGTGGCGTTAATTCATTGAATGCGGGTATATCTTGTTTAATTTCATTAAGCTTCGTTTCTAATTCTTTTCGAGCTTCGCTATCATTAACGGCCTTTTCAGCTAATGCTGGCGCATCACTTGCAAATGCACTTATTTCATTTACATAGTCTGTCGCTTTTTGAGCATAATCTATGGAGTTCTTTCCTTGCTCTACTAGTGAACATCCCATTAAACCAATTGAAACTATACATACTAATAAAATTGATTTGATTTTCATTTTAGACTCCCTTCGTCATTATCCTTGTCTGCAATCTTCTTTATCATAACTTCTAGCTAAATCACCTACAACCTTTTTCAAATAGCTATTTAACCGCTCACATGCCCTATTATGGTTACAACATCTATTTCTATATGTACACTAATAATATCTTCAATTATATCCATATATCCTTGTCCTATAGCTGCTCCATAGTGTAATGTAAGCCCCTTCTTTTCATACACTGACTTTGGCACTGAAAAAATAAATCTCCTCAAGTTTCTTTCATCAGCAGGCTCCATAATTAAAACAATTCCATCCTCTTCAAACATATACACTCGCCCTCCAACTTTACATTCACTATGGCTCAGTATTGCCTTTGTCAGCTAAATTTAAAACCAAAAAATAAGTTGCATATCGCTCCATAATTAAAATAAGAAGCATTAATTCTTTTTTTAAGGTTTAATGCTTCTTCAAAACTTTGATTTAACTGTCCATAATATCTATTATGCAAATTATTTCAATTCTCCTCAATCCTTCATTTCCGAACAATATAGAGTACATCAGTTTCAGATAAACCAAATCCCCTCGCACTTCTCATTCCTTGTTTTTCAGCTATGTTATACAATTCAACCTTAAATCCTACATTCATTAATCGTTGTATAAATCCTGATTGATTATAAATTCTTACGTGTTCTTCATGACCAAAAGCTATTTTTCTCAATTTTGGCGTTAAAATTAATTCATTCTCTATAATAATATCTACATTCATTACGATTGGAGCTTGAATAATTCCCCATCCATTTGTTTTTAATACTCTATATAACTCTCTCATCGCTTTTTCATCATCTTGAACGTACTGTAATACATGACCACATAAAACCACATCAAATGTATCATTTTCATATGGAATTCTAGTAACATCAATTTCCTGCATTAATGGATCCTTTGGTTCAATATCTCCACATACATATGTAATATTTTTATGCTGAGCAAACCAACTTCTTAACTTTGCTTCTGGTGCAATATGAAGCATAGTATCATTTCCACTTAATAAATCCGTTTCCATTTCAATATATACACGATATAACCTTTCACGGTCCATCGAATCACATACCGGACAAATTCCCGTATCTTTATTCCACATCTCGAATTTATATTTTGGAAAATCGTAATGTTCTGGCCAAGGAGAAAATTTTTCAAATTGTTGATTGCAAAATTGACAATAGCAGACTTCTTTCTCAAATATACGATTAACTAACTTATTTAGTTCCTTCTCTATCTTTTCATTATCAATTTGATTTAATTGACTATTTTTTACCACATCCTTAATTATTAACACCGCATTTTCCAAACAATGAGTTAAACATTCTTTATAATCTTGCTCACAATTTAAAAACCCACTATTATATGCATCTAGTATTAATTCAATCCATTCTTCAATTGTCTTTACTGTACATTGCATTTGTTTTTGATTTTCCCCACTATGTTGTCTAACATAACTAAGGGGTTCCTCTATATAAACTACTTTCCCTTTCCTCATCATATCTAGCCATGTTGCAATGTCATGAATAGCAGAGTAACCCTTCCCCTTAAAACACCCAAAATCCCCTCCAAAAAATTTCCGATTAAACAGAACTGTTGTAGGCTCACCAACTACATTTTTAAAATTTTTTAACATATAATCCCCTAATTCTTTCCCTTCAAAAAGTGTAGTTTCTTTGGCGATTTTCATATTCAATGTTGATGGTGATAATACTTTTCCATTCCCATCAATTAATTCACGATATGACGTCACAAACGAAATGTTTTCTAGACTAAAAAAATAGTTCATCATTCTTTTAATCTTTTCAGGATGAAATAAGTCATCCTCTAATAAAAAGTTTATATAATCTCCATTCGCAAGTTCTATACACTTATTAAAGTTCTCTGCTTCTAATCCAGGTTTATTTTTAACATATGTAATGCATTCATATTGACTTAAATATGGTTGGATCATCGCTTTAACTTCACCGTTTGTACTATCGTCAGAAATTATTATTTCAATATTTTCATATGTTTGATTCAAAGCACTTTTGAGAGCTAATTCCAAGTAATGAGGTTTATTATAGGCAGGAATAAGTATACTGACTTTCGGTAAATGAGAGTAGTTATTCCGATACTGTTTTTTCTTTTCTATATTTATCTCCTTTCGCTTAATATGTCGGTAGTAGTCTAACGTATATAATATTGATGATGGAACTATTTTTTTTGCATAGTCTAGGAAATTAGTTATTGCTTTATATAACTCTTTTTCAGTAGATAAAAAACCATACTTTTCTCCAACTATAATACTATGTGAAAAATCCTCTACTCCATCCATAAGTTTATTAGATTCATTCAACTGTTGACCTGAATGTAATCGGAAGTAACTAAGTGTCTCTGCAATATATACTGCTTTTCCTTTACTTAATAAAGATAACCATGAAGCTATATCTACATTACATAAATATCTTCTCTTATCAAAAATCCCATACGGTTCTTGTAAATCATTTTTACGAAATAAAACTGTTGTCGGTTCTCCAATATAATTTTTTTGATCCACAATTACTCTATTTCCTAATTCTGTTCCCTCTATAATCGTATCCTCTTCAAATAAACGGACAGTTGAATAAATATGTCGTAGTTCTTTCCCTTTATCATTAATTACTTGACGATGAGATGTTACAAGTTTGATTTCATTATCTCGATCATTGAAAAAATACTTCATCATTTTTTCAATTTTATTCACATGAAATATATCATCATCCATTAAAAAATTTATATACTCACCGTTTGCTTCATTAAATAACATTAGCGCATTTTCAAATTGTCCGAGAGTTGACCTGTTTTTTATATAAATAATATTTGAATGATCACATAAGTATTTTTGTAACACATTTTCTGTTTCGTCATTCGTGCTATCATCTCCAATAATAATTTCTATATTAGAATATGTCTGTTGTAATACACTACATAATGCTTTTTCAAAGTAGCCAGGACGATTATAAGTAGGAATTAATACACTTACTAACGGAATTCGCTCTATCGCCTCTTCACTTTTTTCAAAACGATTCCCCATCTTTTCCCTCCACCTTTTTGCATATTATTTATATACGCGACATACTATCACATTACTTAAACCGTATGAAACCTTTATACTTTTATGCAAGCCCATAACAAAATATCCTACTTTTCACTCGTAAATATACATATTCAATGATATAAGTATTTGATTAGCTGCTTTTGATTCATTTGATTTCTATCTTAAGGCAAATAAAACGAAACCTTAATTAGAGGGCGCTTCTCCCCCTTCTAATTATCCCCCTCACCAATCGGATTTTTACGTACAGTTACTCTTCCGCCTAACTTCCTCACATCAGCCGGATTTTAAGATTGGAGTCTTACTCCCTGCAAATAGCGGGATAAATCTATACCTTAAAAAGAAAATATATTTCTTAACAAAAAAATAGCTGCACCATTAGGCGTAGCTATTTTACAATTATTACTTATTCAAACTATATTCCTTTATCTAACTCATAAAGCATACGATACTTCTCGTTTTCTTTCAGAAGTTGTTCATGACTACCTTGCATCACAATTTGACCACGATCAAGGAATATAACTTCATCTACATGTTCAATTCCTACAAGATGGTGCGTAATCCAAATTACTGTCTTTTCTTCCGTTGCAGAAAACATTGTTTCTATTAAAGATAATTCTGTCTTTGGATCTAAACCGATCGTAGGTTCATCAAGGACAATAATTGGAGCCTCTTGCATGATCGTTCTAGCAAAAGCAACCCGTTGTCTTTCCCCGCCAGAAAACCTTTTTCCCATTTCATGCATTTTTGTTTGCAATCCGTCCGGAAGAGAAGCTATATGCGAAGCTAATTGCGCTTTCTCTAAAGCTGTCCATATTTCTTCATCCGTAGCCTCTGGTTTACCGATTCGCACATTATTTCCAATTGTCGTATCGAATAAATGCGGCTTCTGATTCAATACAGAAATATACTTCGATAAAAGATTCGTATGAGCATGTTCACTATTCAATAAAACTTCACCATGTAACGGGCTTAGCGCACCTGTTAATAATTTTAACAAAGTAGATTTTCCTGTTCCACTTCTTCCTAAAATGGCGATTTTCTTTCCTGCCTTTATTTGCAGTGATACTTCTTTCAGTACAAATTCATTACTATCTGGGTAACTATACGATACATGATTTAATTCAATGTCTATATGTTTTGATGCAACATAACCTTTATCCCCGCGTAATTCCTCTTCTTCCTGTAAAACAGCATTATCTTCTATTTGATTTAGACGATGAGCAGATTCTACATATGATGGAATTCGATCGATAGCATCTGAGAGAGGAATAAGCGCGTTTGTAACTGATAACGTCATTAAGACGAAAGCCGCAATAACGGTAGGTGCAATCTGTTCACTTGCCGCCTCATTTCCAGTCCATATGATCATTGAAATAACTACAATCCCCACTACTACTTGAATGATACTGTCCCTAATATGATTCCAGCGTTTCATTCTTTTTTCCGTTTTTAACAACTGATTATTTTGCTCTACATACTTATCAATGAATTCATCTTTTCTGCCACTTGCTTGCCAGTCAGATAATCCAAAAACAGCGTCTGTTAATTGTTGATACAAACGGCTTCTTCCTTGTTTTAAAGTAACATGATGTTGCTTCATTAAAAGTAATGATACAAATGGAAGCAGAAAGACGATAATCGCTAGCATACATGCTGCAATAAGTGCAAACACTACGTCAAATGCTCCGATAACAAGTACGAATATGCTATATACAACTAATGCTAATATACTAGGAAATATGGTACGTAAATATAGGTTTTGCAAATGCTCTATATCTTCGGATAATACACCTAACATATCGCCCGTTTGAAATCGCGAACGGAAAAATAACGCCTGCGGCTCTACTATTCTATATAGTTTCGTTCTCATTTTTTCTAATATGCGCAGTACGACATCATGTCCAACTAAACGCTCTAAATAATGAAATACCGCTTGTCCTATACTAAACGCACGTGTTGCAACTATAGGAACATATACAGCCATTACATTCTCTGGTCTAAGAGCAGATTTAGAGATTAAATAACCTGAAATGAAAAGTAACATCGCACCTGAACTAACTCCAAGAAGACCAAGGAATATAGTTAAAGTCATTCTACCTTTATTTTGCTGTATATAAGGTTTAATCCAGTTACTCATCTCTATCCCCTCTCTTTCCTGTGAAAACGTAATGCCTCATTCTTTAAAAGCTCTTCATATGTTCCACTTTCTATCATTTCCCCTTTATTTAAAATAAGAATATGATCCATCTGTTTCATCCAATGAAGACGATGTGTTGCAAGAAATACTAACTTCCCTTCAAACAGACGTAACATCGCTTGTTTTATTTCAAATTCAGTTTCAATATCAAGATGTGCTGTAGGCTCGTCTAATAAAATAATTGGCTTTTTGCTTAAAAGTGCACGCGCCATAGCAACACGTTGCTCTTGCCCGCCACTAAGCATACGTCCACCTTCTCCAATTCTTTCGCACATCCCGTTCGGAAGCGATGTTACGAGTGAATGAAGACCAACTTCATTAATAACTCTTTCCACTTCTTCATCAGTTGTATTTGTTTCATAAAAACAAATGTTATCTTTTAATGAAAGCGGGAAAATATAAGGTTGCTGCGGAATATAAGCAATATTCTTTTGCCACTCTTCACGAGTAGTCCCGTCAATTTCCACACCATTTACAATCATCTTTCCACCTGAAGGAGTTAAAAATCCTGCTAATACGTCGATTAATGTTGATTTTCCTGCTCCACTTTCACCAATTACACCTATAGCACCGGTGCCTTTCCAAGTAAAATCAATTCCCTCTAATATAGCTTTTTCAGATTCATTGCTCTTTACTTTTACATCTTGTAATTTCAAACTACTAGAGGAATTCCATATTAAATCTACATTTGATTCTTTCTTTTCTATTTCTTTTTGTTGCTGTAAAATCTCTTCTATTTGCTCCATTGCAAGTTGTCCATCTAACGTAGCATGATAATTCGCTCCAACTTGTTTAATCGGCAAGAAATATTCTGGAGCTAAAATTAAAATCGTAAGGGCTGGCAATAGTACAATTGTCCCATCTATTAAACGTATCCCTAATCCGACCGCCACAAATGCGATGGATAAACTCGTAAAGAAATCTAATGCAAAAGAAGAAAGAAAAGCAACTCGCAAAGTACGCATCGTTGCTTTTCTATACCTTTTACTTACTTTTTCAATCTTTCCTTCGTGCTGTTTACTTTTACCTAAATACTTTAATGTTTCTAACCCTTTTAACGTATCTACAAAATGATTAGAAAGTACACGGTATGTTTCATATTGGCTATCCGCCATTTTCTGCGCCGCTAATCCTAGTAGGATCATAAATGTAATTACGATAGGAATCGTTACAACTAAAATGATTCCAGACTCAATATCTAGCGTAAAAACATATAGTACAATTAGTCCAGGTACGATACTACTTCTAATCATTTTAGGAATTGTTAATTCAATATATGTTTTAAATTTCTCAATACCTTCAATCGATAAGGTAACCAGATGACCTGTTCCAGCAGTTTGAACATATCGTGGACCTAATGTGAAATACGCCTCTATTAATTGTTTTCGCAGTAGCGATCCTGTTTTTTCAGCGAAACGTTCCACTAATATTTGCGATATTCGCACTAACGTGTGACGTACTGCAAACGTGATTCCAAAATAAACAGTTTCATTTAACACAGATTGCACTGTTTCTCCTTGAAATAAAAACGTAATAGCCCGCGCTAAAAACACTGTTTGCGCAATAATACTTATAGCTTCTAAAATGCTAATGATGGTTAACACTACATATAAAACTCGGCTACCAGGATACGACGGAAGTCCTCTTTTTCTTTTCATTAGTACTCCAAATCTTTATCTGACTTAACAGGTTGTCTAAACACATAGAAACTCCATATTTGACTTCCCATAACAAATGGCAATATAGCAATTGAAAAATACGTCATCAATTTTAGTGCATAATCACCTGATGCTGCATTATAAATTGTTAAATCGTATATTGACCCTAACGAGCTAATTAAGACACGTGGGAACATGCCGGCAAACACACTCGCACTTAGTAAAATGATTGTTAAACTCGTCATAACGAAAGCCCAACCATCTCTTCTTCTTTTATTTAATAATGTTGACGCACATAATGCTACAAAAGCTCCAATCGGAACCATAACCCACTCTGTACCATGACCAGTGAATATATCTGTTTTCCATAACCCTACACCGGCAAAAATAAGAAGTGCTATAATCGCAAGCGGTGCAATTTTCAATGCAGCAATACGTGCACGTTCTCTTAACTTACCAGTTGTACGTATAGTAAGGAATTGCAATCCGTGAACAATACATAGTAGAAGGAACATAACTCCTCCAAGTAATGCAAATGGATGAAGTAGTTGTAAGAATCCACCTACAGCATTTTTCGTCTCATCAATTGGAATACCTACCATAAAGTTAGCAATGGCAACACCCCAAAGAATAGGCGGTAGCAGACTTCCTAAAAACATACCCCAATCCCAAAAACCTTTCCATTTATGATTATCTATTTTCGCACGGAATTTAAAGGAAACACCCCTAATAATTAAAGCAAGAAGCATAAATACAAACGGAATGTAAAACCCGCTAAATAAAGTTGCATACCAGTGCGGGAATGCCGCGAACATAGCTCCACCTGCACAAACAAGCCATACTTCATTCGCGTGCCAAAATGGACCAATTGTATTTAAGTAAATTCTTTTCTCTAAATCGTTTTCTCCTAAAAACCTTGAAACTATACCTACACCGAAATCGAAACCTTCAAGTACAAAGAAGCCCACAAATAAAACTGCAATAATGATAAACCATAACTCATTAAGAGATAACATACTCTTCCTCCTTATCAAATGGATCATGGCTTTGAGAATCCTGTTTCGTTTTCTTATTCTCATGTCCTTTAATGACACGAATGAATAAGTAAACAGTAATTCCACCTATAATTAAATATAGTGATGTGAACGAAACTAAAGAGAATAATACTTCTCCGAACGTAACATTTGGAGATACAGCATCTTCCGTTTTCATAACACCGAAAACTACCCAAGGCTGACGTCCCATTTCAGTCATAATCCATCCTACTGTATTACCGATAAACGGTAGTGCAATTGCATACACCATTAATTTTAAATACCAAGTTTTTTCAGCTAATCGATCTTTTCTTGATAAGAACCATCCGTACGCTCCTAGAAGAAGCATAAATGTTCCACTCATTACCATCGCTCTAAAACTCCAGAACATAGTGTGTACTGGCGGTATATAATCTCCAGGCCCATATTTTTCTTCATATTGTTTTTGAATTTGATTCATTCCTTCTACTTGACCACTAAATTTATCAAATGATAATAGACTTAGCATATAAGGGATTTGAATTTCGAACGAATTTTCTTGCTTCTCTGCATCAATTTTCGCAAATACTGTAAATGGCGCTGGATCCTCACTCGTATTCCATAACGCTTCAGCTGCTGCCATTTTCATTGGGTGTGTCTTAATTAATTGTTGTGCTTGCGCATGACCGAAGAATAATACTAGCGCAGTTGTAAGTGTTCCAACAATGATAGAAATGCGGAACGATTTTTTAAACACTTCAGTTTCTTGAGCTTTCGTTATTTTCCATGCACTCACACCTGCAATAAAGAATGCACCAGTTGCAATCGCCGCTGTAATTGTATGCGGGAATTGTACCCATAATTGTGGGTTTTGAATAATCGCTAAGAAATCATTCATTTGTGCACGTCCATCTGCTGCCATTTCATACCCTACTGGCGATTGCATAAATGCACTTGCAGTTAAAATCCAAAATGCTGATAACATTGTTCCAATTGAAAGGAGCCAAATACATAAAAGGTGAACGCGCTTCGGCAATTTATCCTCACCGAATACCCATAAACCTAGGAATGTAGACTCAATGAAAAATGCTAATAAACCTTCAATCGCAAGTGACGGACCAAACACATCACCTACGAAACGTGAATAGGTTGACCAATTCATACCAAACTGGAATTCTTGTAGAATACCAGTTACTACACCTACCGCAAAGTTTACAAGGAATATTTGTGTCCAAAACTTCGTCATCTTCTTATAAATTTCTTGTCCCTTTACCACATATAACGTTTGCATTAACGCAATGATAAAAGCTAAACCAATAGACAGCGGAACAAAAAAGTAATGGAAAATCGTTGTTGATGCGAATTGTATTCGTGCCAATTCGAGCGTTTCCATACTACAATCACTTCCTTCATAATTTTTTATATCGTAATTTCAATTGAGTTGTATGAATAAAACAACTCAAATCTTAGAAATGTAGAAAGATAAATTTGTTTATGTACTTTTAGAAAATATAAATTTTCAGTTTTCAAGATAATCACAAAAGAACTTTCTCATAAAATTTACCTTTTCACTATTTCAGTAGTGTTTTATCCGTTAATCGAATTGTATAATATACCTGCATAGTAAATTCAGCTGATTTTTGACGTATTATTGACATCATTTTGTCTGAAATATGTCATTTGTCATTTTTTTGAATTAGATTTTTCTCATTATTAAAATGTATTTTTTTAATGTAAGACTTACTTTCACATCAATAAAATAATCGTTGCTCTCTTCATACACTTGACTTTTCCGCGAAAAAATGTCCTCTAAACCAACAGGTAAATCAGTTAGTTTTTTGTCAAGAGAAAAATGTATTTTTAAAATTCAAACACAAAATATTGTTATTCAAAAATAGAAAATACCCTCCCTCTCCCTAGACTAAAAATTCATTTTTTTGTCATTTTTTCAAACTAAATTCATACATAAAAAAACCGAGAATCGATTAGACTCTCGGTTTTTTTAAAATTATTTTGCTGTATGTTTTCTAACAGCCGGTAAAATTTCAGTAGCAATTAATTCGATGTTTTTCTCAATTTTATTAAGTGGTACACCACCAAAATCAATTTGTGCCATAAAACGTTGTTGCCCAAACAATTCATATTGGTAAAGCATTTTTTCAATAATTTGTTGCGGGCTCCCAACCATTAATGCGTCACGGTAATCTACTGCATTTGTAAATTGTTGCTTCGGATACCCACCACCGCGCAGTGTTAGCATACCAGCATTAATATGAGGATAGTATTCATTAAATGCATCTTGTGAATTTTTTGCTGTATAAAATAAACTCGTTGTTGCAACTGGCAAACTTGCTGGATTAAATCCACTTTGTGCCGCAGCCTCACGGTAGGCATCTACTGATCCTTTAAAGTTAATAGCTGGACCACCTAGTGTTGTTATCATCATTGGTACACCTGCACGTCCTGCTTTAATCGCACTAGCTGGCGGGCCACCAACTGCACGCCAAATTGGTAAGTTATTATTTTTAGCTCTTGGAATAACCGATGCATGTGCAAGCGGCGCTCTGAACTGTCCGTTCCATGTTACATGTTCCTCTTTATTAATTTTTAATAAAAGATCCATTTTCTCTTCAAATAACTCTTCATAATCATTCACATCATAACCGAGTAAACTATATCCCCCAATACGAGATCCACGACCAGCTACGATTTCTGCACGTCCATTAGAAATTAAATCAATTGTAGCAAAATCCTCATATACTCGTACCGGATCAGATGTACTTATTATCGTTGCTGAACTTGCAATTTTTATATTTTTCGTAGCTTGTGCAATAGCTCCTAAAATAACTGTATGAGCTTGTGTTGTAAAATGCGTTTGATGACTTTCACCGACAGCAAATACATCAAGTCCAGCTTCATCCGCTAACTTAGCTGTTTCAATTAATTCATGAATTCTTTGTTCTGCACTAATTTTCTCTCCGTTATGCGGATTTAAAACATGATCCCCAATCGAATATAATCCAAACTCTATTCCTTTACTTGTATCCATACGGTATTTTTCCATAGTTGCTCTCTCCTTTAATGAAGTGTAATTAGTTTCTCTATTAAAAAGGTTGGTAAGTCAAGTGTATCTCCCTATTACCTACACCATCACTTGATTAGTCAATTGATGGTGTAAAAAAAATTACTCATGTGGTAATTCTTTTTTCTCACTATGCTTATGAACTTTCGTCATTAGCTCGTATAATATTTTTTGCTCTTCTTCATTTAATACATCATCAAAAAACGATGATTGAAATGCAAGTTGCTCTGGCAATGCTCTCTCTAAAGCTGCTTCCCCTTGCTCTGTAAGGCTAATTGTTTTCGTTTTCCAATCTTGTTTTCGTACAATATATCCTTCTTTTTCAAGACGAGTTAACATTCGAGAAATACCACCTTGTGTAACAGTTACCTTTTCAGCTAACTCCATTTGTGTTAGTGGTTGATACGTACGTATTTGCAAAAGTACATCAAATTGAGCTGTCGTTAAATCAAAACGTTTTAAAAATTCATTTGACATCTGATTACTTTGGTTCGTAAAACGTATTAAACGTAACCATATTAATGATCCTATCGTATTATCACGCATGTTTGATCACTTCCTATCGTGAATCTTACTATCACTTTACTACGCAAGTGATGAAAAAGCAAGAGGAAATTATATATTTTCTCCGCTTTGATATACATCAGATAGAGCTCATACTTTTTGATAAATAAAAACCATTAAAGTGAATTTTTCTGTATGTATTCCATTTTGGAAAACTTTAATTATATTTTTGCATTACTTCATTTTTCAATTTATTAAACCTCTCAGTTTCATCTCCAAAATATTCATCTTGCTCAATTTCTTTATATTTTTGTATCGTTCTTTTTTCTTTCACTTCTTTTTGATTCGACATATCATATTTACCTTGATACATTCCTACAATGATATAAGTATCCTTTTCAGTTGATGTTCTTAAAAACAATACATACTCTTTATTTTTTTGAACTAAATTATATCCTTCCATGCTATAATACTGGTTATTTTCAAACCGAGCAGGCTCATAAATTTTGATAGTAGACCCACTTGTAATATTCCCTTTATATATTTTAATTATTTTCATTTCTGATTCTGATGCTTTTTGTATAACTTCTTTAGTCTCACTATCTTTCCACTCTTTAACCCTTCGTTTCCCCGTAAATTCTCCACGTACAATAATAGGTGACGAATGCTCTAATTCATTCGTATCAGCATATACGCGATAATCTGCCCAATTATTTGACAGCACCTTATATTCAGATATGTCTTTTGTCGCTTGAACATTTGTATTATTTTTTTCTTGGCATCCTACTATAAAAACTGCCGAAACCGATACGACTATACTTGATAACATCCATCTCCATTTCAATATCATCCTCTCCTATTCGAAAAAATCCCTCCTTTACGAATCTAAAAGAGGGATTTTCATATTCTGTACAATTGATTTTTCACAGATTTTGCTCCACTTCTGCACTTTTCTCCTTCTTATTCCGTTTCATACTCTTCAAACTCTTTACCGTTCCAACTAATCCTTTCGGGAAAACTAGCAAGACGATAATGTACAATAAGCCAAGAATAATTGTCCATCGTTCAAAAATTGGATACGCTGTAGCCAGTTCTGATAAATAATATTTCAGTGATTCAATAATTCCTGCTCCCGCAATTGCTCCTATTAACGTTCCAACGCCTCCAATCATCGTCATCAATAATGCATTTAATGTCATTTCAATTGAAAATACCGTCGTATTTACAAAGCGTAGTGTGATAACAAATAAACCACCACTAATTGCAGCTACTACTCCTGCCACAATACTAGCAATAATTTTATAATGAAGAACTTTATACCCTAGCGCTTCAACACGTTGCTCATTTTGTGAAATCGCCTTTAATACTTTTCCAATAGAAGATTTTGTGAAAAGACGTAACAGAATAAAAATGACAATTAAACATATAAGTGTTACATAATAAAACGTAAAACGATCACGGAATAAATCTGGTACACCAAATGTAAAACCATCCCCTCCGTGAGTAAGCCCGCGCCATTTTTCAGCAAGTACGAAAAACAACTGTGAAATAGCAAGTGTTAACATTGCATAAAAATGACTTTTCAGCCGCAATGAAAGCAAGCCGATTATATAGCTAACAATTGCTGAAATGATAACTGCAGCTACTATCCCTATTAAAAAGTTCGTTATGGATACTCCTTGCCGATCAAATAAAAGCGCTACCCCATATGCTCCTATTCCAAAGAACATACAGTGACCGAACGATACAATTCCGGTATATCCAAGCAATACATCAAAACTCATTGCAAAAATAGCAAAGATGAAGATTTGAGTGAACAAAATTAACAAACTCCGTGAATCATTTACGAATGGAAATACACTTAAACAAATGAGCATACATACACCGAAGTATACTTTAATTCGATTTGAAGTGCTGTTCACCATTTCACCCCTTTTCACCAACAAGTCCGTTTGGCTTCACTATTAAGAAAAATAGTAACATTAACATATTGATTGCAAGCGATAAATCCGGTATAAAATATGCTGTAAAAGCACCAGCTAATCCGACAATTAAAGAAGCGATTGCCGAACCTTGTACGCTTCCTAATCCTCCAATGATTACTACTATGAAAGCTAAAATCGCATACTGCATACCCATCTCGGCGAAAATAACTCCTGAATACGGTGCTAATAAGAAGCCTCCCAACGCTGCCATCCCTGCTCCTAATAAAAAGACGAAAGAAAATATCGCTTTTACGTTAATACCGAGCGCTTGAACCATCTCTTTATCCATTACGCCTGCACGTATCATAAGACCTATTTTTGTTTTTTTGAGCAATAAAAGTAAGGCAATGTAAATGATGATCCCAATTAAAATAACAAATAGACGATATTTAATTAATATAACTCCTTCAAATGTATAACTACCTTGTAACCATAACGGTAATTTAGCCCCAATTGGATTGGGCCCCCAAAATACTTTAATACATTCACTAAGTACCAGCATTCCTCCAAGCGTCACAAGAAGTTGGCGAACATGATTTCCATATACCGGTCTAATAAGGAATCTTTCTAAAATGAATCCAAGAAACATCCCCATAGCAATTGCTCCAATTAACGCTAATACATAACTACCTGTCATATTAAATAGCCAAACACCTGTAAATGCTCCCCACGCAAATAAACCACCATGTGCGAAGTTTAGAACGCTCATTAAACCGAAAATAAGTGAAAGACCTGATGCTAATAAAAAAATGAGCATCCCTGTTGAAATCCCATTTACAAATAAATTGATTAACACATCCATCCTTCTCACCCCGGATTCATGTTAAGAGATTCCTAAATATTTATGACACATTTCCTTATCCTCTTTTAGTTCATGCATAAAACCGTTATGAACAATTTTTCCGTTATCCATAATATAAAAATAATCACCAATTTGACTAGCCATCATAAAATTTTGTTCAACGAGTAAAACTGTTGTTTTCTCCTTCATTTTCAAAATGGCTATCATTAATTTTTCTATCATAATGGGGGACAAGCCTTTACTCGGCTCATCAATAAGTAATAAACCATCACTATTTATAAATGCTCTTGAAATTGCTAGCATTTGCTTTTGTCCTCCGCTTAAGAGCCCACTTTTTTTGTGCCAAAACTGCTTTAAATCTGGAAATAATTCAAGCATCCACTCAATTTTCTCTTCCGCTTCTTCTCCCTTCCCCCTAGCAAGAGCGAATGTTTCTTCTACTGTCAGGTCATAAAAAATACCTTGATTTTCTGGTACATACCCTATTCCTTTCCTTGAGATTAAATGTGTAGATAATCCATTTACTTGTGTACTATCATAATAAATTTCACCATGTGCGATATGGTGAAAACCCATAACCGAACGTAATGTCGTAGTCTTCCCTGCCCCATTTCTTCCAAACAGTACAGTAATCGTTCCTTTCTCAACAGCAAGAGATACCCCTTGTAAAATATGAAACTGATCTAAATACGTCTCTATATTATTCACTTGTAATAGTGCCACTATATAATCCCCCTAAATAAGCACTTTGTACACGCTCATCTTTCATAATTTCTTCGGGCAAACCTTCAGCTAATAACTCTCCATGGAATAAAACGATAAGATGGTCTGACAAACCTAGTACCATATCCATTTTGTGTTCAATCAGTACAATTGTACTCTCTGGATGTTTCTTAATATTTTCAATCACTTGTAAAATTGCCGGTACCTCCTCGACTGATATACCTGCCGTCGGCTCATCAAGTAGTAACACATCCGTTTTTAAAGCTAATAACATCGCAAGCTCTAACTTTCGTTTTTCTCCATGCGCTAAATCTTTCGCTAATACATGTTCTTTCTCCTGAAGTAATACCGTTTTTAAGAACCGTCTCGCCTCTCCCACTTGTTGTTTAAATTTTGCCGAACTCGGAAAAAAACTATAGTAATCTTGAACAAATGATTGAACACTTAAACGAACATTTTCAAGTACCGTTAACTCCGGGAATATATTTGTAAGTTGAAAAGAACGACCAATTCCTAATCGAGTTCGATCCGAAATTGATAATTTTGTAATCTCTTGTCCTTTAAAATATACTTCACCCTTTGTTGGAGAAATTTGTCCACTAAGTAAATTAAATAACGTTGTCTTTCCTGCACCGTTTGGTCCAATAATGGAAATGAGCTTTCCTTTCTGTACTGTTAAATTCACATCCTTAATAACATGATGTTCACCAAAAGATACGCTAAGATTTTTCGTTTCAAGCAAGTGTGTCACGAAATCCCTCCTTTTAAAGCTTTCAGTGTGAAAGAAATACGTATAAAGAGGGTATTCCCTCTTTATACAAAAACAACAGAAAATTCAGTCTATTTGTTTTGAACTGGTGGTTCTGTCTCTTTCATCGTTAATTCTCGCTCTAATACTGGCACCGGATAATCAACACCATCTTGCTTTTTCAATGTAATGGAATACAGTGTCTGCATCGCTTGGTGATCCTTTTCTCTAAACTTCATCTTTCCTTTCGGTGTATCAAATTCCATTCCTTCCATTTTCTTAATCAATGTATCTACATCTGTATCACCTTTTGTTTTCTTTAAAGCTTCTACAATTGAAATTGCCGCTGACATTCCCCCTGCTGTAAATAAATCTGGAACCGCACCATTAAATCGTTTTTTATGTTCTTCTACTAACCAATCATTCACCTTATTTTTCGGGAGCGTATGATAATAAACAGAAAAACCTTGCATTCCTACTAACGCATCCATCGTTTTTAATGCCGGTATATCTGGTGCACCGGTAGAAATTTTAATACCTTGCGCTTCCACATTCATATCTTTTAACTGTTTCCAAGGTGAATTTGCCCCAGCCCAAACGATAAATAAATAATCCGGTTTTGAGCTAATGATATTTTGAATATTTGCAGTGAAGTCAGTCGAATTCGTATCAGCATATTGCTCGTTTACAATATTTGCACCTAACTTCTTCGCTCCAGCTTTAAATGCCGCAATTCCTTCACGGCCGTAAGCATTATCTTGTGCTAACGTTGCTATTTTCACATCTTTTTTAGCAATTGCTGCAGCACCAGCGACTGCATCTTGAGATGAATTTCTTCCTGTTCTAAAAATATATTTATTCCAGTTCTTACCGGTAATACTATCAGCCACCGCCGGTTCTACAACCATTATTTTTTCATATTCTTCAGCTAATGGTAAAACCGCTAATGTATCACTCGAACTAGACGATCCGACTAAAAAATCAACTTTCTCTTCTTCTAATAATTTCGTAGCTTTCTTCACCGCTACATCTGCTTTCGTTTCCGTATCTTCTACAACAAACTTAATCTTCTTCCCTTCCACTTTCCCAGTTCCACCCGTTGCATAGTCTAAGCCTAATTCAAATCCGTTCATTGTTTGTTTTCCATACGATTCTAATGGACCTGTTAATGATGCAAGAACCCCTACCTTAATCGTCTTTTCATCCTCTGTACTTGTTGTCTTTCCTGAACAAGCTGCCGTTATTAATAACGAACCTAAAACACAACCAGTAGCCATCATTCTTAGCCATTTACGTTTTTTCATCGACATTGTGATCCTCCCCATACTTTACTTTCTGATAGAGTCAAACACGCCAAAGTTACCCATCCGTAATTATGACTTTTTCTTTGAATCATACAAACAAATGTGTTAAAAAATTTAATGAAGTACCTTTACATTCGCCGCCTCTTTCCAAATACCTCCATTTATCATATACTCATCTAGTATTTTTCACCACCTAATTACAGTCGCAGCCCACGTATACCCAGTCCCGGCACTTACTACTACTGCAATATCTCCAGGCTGTAATTTTCCCTGTTCATTTGCAAAGTGAAGACCAATGCAAGGATCAAGCGCTGACATATGTCCATAATGATCTAAATATACAACTTGTTCTTCATCTAGCCCTAGTCCCTGTATCAATTCTATTAACATAGAACGTTTTGTATGCAGTGGTAACAATACTTTAATATCTTTAGGAGTAAATCCACTTTTTCTTAAAGCCCCCCTAATAACCTTGTCAAAATTAGGGATTGAAACCCGGTCTAGACGTTCTTTCATACTATTAGGATCTATTACATCAATATAATGTTGTCGATTCTCAACTGTATCATAGCTCGCAACCTGCTTTGATCCACCTGCTGGAATACGTACATCTTCATGAAATGAACCATCTGTTATAATCGCACTTCCTAATATTTCACCATTGCTAGCATCTTTTTTCACTAAGGCTGCGCTTCCACCATCAGCGAAATTAAACATAAAACGTGAGCGTGGATTATCATAATCTACAATTTGAGATTCTTTACATCCACCTACTAATAATATATTTTCAATTGAGTTATCGGAGTAAAGCATATCTTTTGCGACTTTGAGAGCAATAGGAAAGCAAGAACTAACATTCATAATTTCAAAAGCATAAGCATTTTTCAATCCAAGTTCATGCTGAATTTTTGGGGCACTTGACCATACGTGGTAATCTTTATGTGGACTGCCAAAATAAATGATCACATCAATAGATTGAGGATCTACTTGTAATAATATTGGCTTTGCAGCAGCAATAGCTAAATCTGATGCATGCATCATTTCATCTGCGACATGTTTTTCATATAAACCAAACTTTTCTATAATAATTTTCTCAGGGATACCTGTTTTCTTAGATAGATCTGCAGCCGTCTCTACGCCTTTTGGGAAGAAAACACCAGTCGTTTCAACCCCAATATTCATTAGACCACTCCCCCTTCTTTTGGCACCATCATAGTCGCTACACCTGTCAATACTAAATCTCCTTTTTGATTATGACATTCAGTTATCAATTTCAAAACTCTCTTTTCTTTCATAAATTCTTGCACTGTAGCCGTAGCTGTAATTGTATCTCCTATAAAAACTGGTGCTGTAAATTTAATAGTTTGTTCCATATAAACGGATCCTTTTCCAGGTAAATGAATCCCAAGCAATTGTGATAATAGACTAGAAGTTAGTAAACCATGTGCTATTCTTTGATTAAATCTAGTTTGTTTCGCATACTCATGATCAATATGAATTGGATTAAAATCCCCACTCAAACCTGCAAATAATACAAAATCTGTTTCTGTTATTGTTTTACTACATGATGCTTGTTGACCAGTGCTATACATCGTCACCTCTTCACCTGCTTTTCAATTGATTTGCTAACTGTACTTTTTGAATTTTACCAGTTGCATTTTTGGGCAATTCCTCTAGAAATACAATTTCTTTTGGAATTTTATATTTTGCTAGAAATAAACAACAATGTTCAATAACTTCCTTTTCAGTTAATTCACTGCTACTCTTTTTCACAATAAAGGCGATTGGAATCTCTCCCCACTTTACATGTTGCCTACCAACGACCGCTACCTCATATACCTCAGAAATCTTATTAATGACCTGCTCTACTTCAAGTGGATAAATATTTTCACCACCGGAAATTATCATTTCTTTTTTTCTACCGACAATGTATACAAAACCATCTTCATCAACTTTAGCTAAATCTCCCGTATATAACCATCCATCTTGAATTGTTTCTTTTGTTGCATCTGGTCGATTCCAATACTCTTTCATTACATTCGGCCCTCTTATAAGTAACTCTCCAACTTCACCGATTTCAACCTTATTTTTGTTTTCATCCATAAGTACATAATCACAAAACAGAACAGGTTTTCCAATTGAACCTACTTTATGTCTTGCATCTTCTTCTGAAAGCATAAATACGGTTGGTGATGTTTCAGTCATGCCAAAGCCTTGACCAAATAAAAATCCTCTATCTATAAATTCTCTCATCAGCTCTTCTGGACATGGAGCACCACCATTATAAAACCAGCGAACTGATTGGAAATTTGTAGTTTCAAACTTTGGGCAATTAATTAATGCTTGATGAATTGTAGGCACTCCCATCACTACAGTCACTTTATGTTTTTCTATCATGGAAAGAGCTGTGGTTGGTTCGAATTTTCTTGGAATAATGATTACGCCACCTGCAAATAAAGTTGGAAATGCGAATAAACCAATTCCACCAATATGAAATAAAGGTAATAATACAATAGAGCGGTCGTGCATAGTTAAGTCAATCGCAAATGTATTGTTAAGCGCATTCCAAAACATATTTTTTTGTGTAAGTACGGCTCCTTTCGGTTTTCCTGTTGTACCTGATGTATAACATATAATAAAGGATGCGCTTTCATTTATCTCTTCAAAGTTATCACTTTTTCTATCTTCTATTTCTTTTAAAGTTTTAATCGAAATAACTCTTTGTACGTACGATACCTTATGCATTGACAGTGCCATATTTTGAAATGTTTCCTCTACAAATAAAACTGTAGTTCCACTATCTTTTAACTGAAATATAAGTTCATTTTCTGTTAAGCGTATATTCAATGGAACAGCAATACATTCTACTTTTGCTATAGCAAACAAAAGTACAATATATTCCAAGCTGTTCTGTGATAAAATAGCTATCCTTTCTCCTTTTTGCACATTTACCTCGTAAATTAAATATGCTGCTACTTTACTTACATACTCATGTAACTGTTTATATGTCATTTCCTCCTCTTCTGTAATAATGGCAATGCGATCTGGATGTAAATAGGACCGTTTTTCAATCCAATAAGCAATGCCTTGCATATTTCCCCACTCCTTTATCTCTGTCTCAATCCTTCAAATATTAATGACATCGCTGCTTCAAATACATCTTCTGGAACATCTTTCTCTTCCCAATAACCCCATCGCATTCCTAGAAATTGCCCAATTGACATAAGACAATACGCAATTGTTTCTTTATCAAGTTGTTTAAACTCTCCCGCTTCCATACCAGCCGATAAACTTTTTAAAAACCCATTGGCGAGCTTTGCATAGTACCATCTATATAAGTTATCATCAACAACTACTGCCTGTTGTACAATGTTATATAGATTAGGTCGATCCTTCACCCACCGAAAAAAAGCCTGAAAACCTCTTCTTTGTGCCTTTTCATAACTTGATATTCCCTTCATTTCTTCTTTAATAATTAAGCGTAACTCACGGTTCAATCTGCGAATCAATTCATCAAATATATCTTTTTTAGATGGAAAGTAATTATAGAAAGTTCCGTGCGCTACCTTTGCTTCTTGTGTAATATTCACGATAGAAGCCTCGTAATATCCTTTATTACCAAACACCTCTTCTGCAGCACACAATAATTTCTCTCTCGTTTCTAATCCTTTTGTTGTTAAGTTTTTTACATCCATTATTATTTTTTCTGACACCTGAATCACCTCTTAGGTTTGATTATAAATAAATTTCTGAATTTTACAATTATTATTGTTAGACAAAATCTGCAAGTGTTTTTCTACACACAAAAAGGCCTAACTTAAAAATAAGTTAGACCTTTAATCTTAATTAGAATTATTTTCTACTTTCTCTAACCCTTCAGCCAATTCTTTCTTATCTAGCCCTTCCCCTATTACTACCAAGTTCGTCGGAAAACCGAAGTCTTGTTCCAGTAAAGTCGGTACCCCGAACGAATACTGGAATAGGTGCGGGTATTTATCTCCATGGAATTTCACAAATCCTTTTACACGATAAATACTATCTGGTAAATTCGAAAGCCATTCATATAATTTGTCTTGATCAATCGATTTCGTAAACTGATACGTCATCGTTTGTATATGTAAATGCTGTTTGACATGTAGTGTCTCATGTTCCCCGTCATTCGTAAATTCAGCCTCTTCTATGTCTTCTAAAGATATATTACAATATTTTGTTTCAAACAATTTCGCATGATTATTTATCGCTTTCACTTCTTCAATTACTTTGTTCTTATCCGCATCTGTTAGTAAGTCTGATTTATTAATTAAAATGTGGCTACCAAACTTCAGTTGCTCATGCAATAATTGCTGAACGTTTGCACTTAATACACTTCGATTTAGCCATCTTACTGCATCTAAAACGACTACAATTGATTTCACGTCTAAGAAAGGTGCTAAAATTGGTGATACACATGCATCTAACACTTCAATTGGATGCGCAACACCTGTCGTTTCTATATAAATGACATCTGGTCTTTCTTGCTGATATAACGAATGCAATTGTATTTCAAGCTCTTCTTTTAGCGTACAACAAATACATCCTTTCAGAAGCTCTCTTAAAACATTCTCTTTTCCAATAATATCGGTATCTACCGAGTATTCACCAATTTCATTCATTAATACTGCAACTTTTCTATTCTTCTTTTTCTCAGCTAACAATAAATTTTGTAATAATGTTGATTTTCCACTACCTAAAAAGCCACCTAATATATGAATTTCTACTTTATTCATTTGATCGACCATCCATTTCTTTACTTCAAACGTATTCAAAGCGTAATAATTACGATTTATATTTATCATTTTATTAAAAGAATGACCATTTGTAAACATAACAGATTCACTGTTCGTTTACTTCATGTGCAACCCTAACTCCAGACTCTATTGCTCCTTGCATCCATCCATGCGTTAATGTCGTATGCTCTCCTGCAAAGTGTACTTTGCCAGCTGGCGGCGTAATATACGGAAATAACTCGAGCTCTTGGCCTGGTTCGAAAGCCGTAAATGCGCCGCAAGAATACGGATTTTTACTCCAGCTAAAAGATGTTCCAGTAACAAATTCACTATAGACGATGTCACCGTATATTTCTGCTAAATTTTTTAATGCGTAACGAATACGATCACTTTGAGGGAGACTATCCCACGTTAACGCCTCATCTGCCCACGTATAACTCGCTAAAACGATGGCTGCCCCTGGTGTATGAATGCCATAACTCGGATAATATGTAAATCGAATCGGTAAATCTGTAATAGATTTACCGCCGTATTGTCCCGCTTTCTCCCAAAATCTACTTTTAAACTCTATCGCAATTTTAGTTGCAGCAATATAATTTAACTCACGAATTGCTCGTCTTTTATAATAAGAGAATAAATGATATGGCTGAACTTCTACAAACCGTAACGCTGAAAATGGAATTGTAATAATAGCACTGTCGCCTGTTACGATAAATGGATGTAACGTTTGCTCCTGACTTCCTTGCATCATTACTTTATTATCTTCTTGTATGATTTTCTCTACTTTATACGACATAAAAATATGAGCTTTTAACTCCGGTAAAAATGAATTTGGTAATGCATCCATTCCGCCCGTTATCTCGTAATATTTTGTCGTTGAGGTAAAAAAGATCATTTCACGTAATACTTCAATTAAAGACATTCCCATATATGCTTCCATATCAAGAAGTACACCTATCATATCTATTGCTCCGTCTGAATAATACTCAATTAAAAATGAGCCAAGCGAATATGCTTTATACTTTTTTTCAACGATAATCCAATTTTTATTAGGATCTTTTTTTATAAAGTTTAGTATTGGTTCTAATACTACTAACATTAACTCTTCTGCCGTTTTTCCTTTTTCGTTCTCTACAATTGGATATCTCAGTATACTTGGATTTTTTTCGAATATGCTCAATCTCGTTTTAATATTATTCGTATAAATAATATCTGAAGTGGTTTTATTTATAAACAAATTTAACGGTAATTTAAACTTACGAATGTAAGCTAAAGTTAACTCGTGTGTGTCAGGAATTCGCATCGGCCCTGCATTAAAATATAAACCAAAGCTAAATGGTTCACGGATCGTATATATTCTTCCGCCTATTCGGTTATTCGCTTCTAAAATTGTTATATTATGACCTGCTTCTTTCAATAACGATGCTGCAACTAAGCCCGAAATCCCTGCACCAGCAATAATAATCTGCTTTGGGTTCTTCGTTTTAACGAGCCCCACATTAATAATATGAAGCATTTTTTCCATCGTTAACGGCTGCATCATGCCCTTTTCTCCTTCAATAAAGGATTTTATTGCAGTATATTCGGTTCACTTACGTACTATGTTTCATGCAAGAAATTGCACGGATACATTTTCAAATACTTGAATATCTTTTATAAATTGTAATAAACTAGATATGACTCTATAGAAGTAAGACGTATTATCTTACATAATAAAATCAATGAAATTGCGAGGAATTTTGAAATGAAAAAAGGTATTAACCGTGTTGTATTAGTAGGAACAGGAGCAGTTGGATGTAGTTACGCTTACTGCATGATTAACCAAGCTGTAGCTGAAGAATTTGTTTTAGTTGATGTAAACGAGGCAAAAGCTGAAGGAGAGGCAATGGATTTAAGTCATGCTGTTCCTTTTGCACCAGCTCCAACTAGAGTATGGAAAGGCAGCTACGAAGATTGTAAAGATGCTGATCTTGTAGTTATTACGGCTGGATTACCACAAAAGCCAGGCGAAACACGTTTAGATTTAGTTGAGAAAAACGCGAAAATCTTTAAACAAATCGTTCGTAGTATTATGGATAGCGGATTTGATGGTATCTTCTTAATCGCAACTAACCCTGTCGATATTTTAACTTATGTAACTTGGAAAGAATCTGGTTTACCAAAAGAACGTGTAATCGGTTCTGGTACAACTCTTGATTCTGCTCGTTTCCGCTATATGTTAGGTGAGTATTTCGATATTGGTCCTCACAACATTCATGCTTATATTATCGGAGAACATGGTGATACGGAACTTCCTGTTTGGAGTCACGTATCCATTGGTATTCAAAAACTACAAACACTTCTTGATAAAGACAACACATACACGCAAGAAGATTTAGACAAAATCTTCATAAATGTTCGTGATGCAGCTTACCATATTATTGAGCGAAAAGGTGCAACTTACTATGGTATTGGTATGTCACTTTTACGTGTTACTAAGGCGATTTTAAACGACGAAAATAGTGTATTAACAGTATCAGCTTACTTAGAAGGTCAATACGGTCAAAAAGATGTTTATATCGGCGTACCTGCTGTTTTAAATCGCGGCGGTGTTCGTGAAATTTTAGAAGTGGAATTAAGTGAAGAAGAAGAATTAAAATTCGATCACTCTGTTCAAGTATTGAAAGAAACAATGGACCCTGTTCTTTAATCATGTATGCAAAAAAGCAATCCAATTTATTTTGGATTGCTTTTTTTATTTATTTTCTATTTTTTAATCGTCTCCTCATTATTTACATTCAGTACATCTAATAAGAAGATGAAGATTGGTATACCAATAATAAGCCCCCATATTCCAAGGAAATGCTCTGAAAAGATGAGAATCATAAATGTATAAAAGATTGGTAAATTCGTTTTCGCAGACATGAACTTCGGGTTTAAAAAATAACTTTCAAGAGCATGGATTATTGTAATGAACACAAGTATGTATACAACATACATAACTCCGCCTACGTTATAAGCAATAATACATAGCGGGAACAAGGAAATGAATACACCGGCAACAGGAATTAATCCTAGTAAGAAAATCATGACAGCTAATACGAGAAGCTGCGGAAATCCTAAAACGATTAATGCAATGACAGTAAGAATACAATTGACAATTGCAATTAAAAACTGCGCTTCAATTACTTTACCGAACGATCTTGCAAACCTTTCACCAAAATATGCAATCTCCTCATAAAAAACCTTCAGACTACTATCTTTAAATTTCGAAGTAAATGATATGATGCGTTCTTTTTCTAACAAGAAAAATAAACTTAAAATAAGAGAGAGCAGTATTTGCAAACTGACTTTTCCTATATTTGCAATCGATTGATATATGACATCTACACCTTGTTCTATATATTTTGAGACTTCCATCCCATTAATTGTTGAAAGTGCATATTTAATGATTTCATTATCAGGTGGATTTTGAAAAAATAACCTAAACTGATAAATCAATTGGGAAATTTGTATCGTTAGCACAGGTAAGTATTTATATAATGTTGTGCCGATAAAAGTAACTAATATGATATACAAACATGCGATAACAATTTTCCGATTCACTTTCAATTTCTTTGAAATAAAACGTTGAAACCGATCCATTAAAAATGTCAGTATGAACGTAATTAATATTAAATTAATCATACTTTTTAATCCATATAATACAAGCGCTACTATTATTAAAACGAGAAACCGTTGGAACCCTCTACTTCGAAAGAAATTTTTCACTTCATTCATTAAGATTTAACCTCCCCCTTCAATGGATGGAAATTGAATATATTACATTTTATGAACTTCTATAGACAATCTTTCTTACTAATTGAGAAGAATCCTTTTTTTCTTTTAATAATGTTAGATTCTTTTTCTATTAGCACATCAACATAATTTAGTGGCACTCTTTTTTTCGTTTACCCTTTTATAATTTTGGTGATTTTCTATTTTTAGACTGCTGCTCATACGCATATCCCATATTGAACAGATCCTTTTCACCGAATTGCTTTCCGACAAACACTGCACCTACTGGCTCTCCATTGTTATCATATCCTGCTGGCACAGCTAATTCTGGATAGCCAGCTACAGCTGATAGAAGAACTTCATCGTTGTTAATCATAACTAAAGCATCCAAACCTTTTTCTACTAAATACCTATCTAGCTCTTTTCTTGCATTTTCTTGACTCGTTTGCACTACTTTTTGAAACTCATCTTTCGTTATAGCAGATTTTTCAGATCCCTCAATTAATGTTTGTCCATATTTTATTCGTCTATTACTATCCTTTTTATTAAACGTTATAATCTCTTCTAGCGATTTTACCGGTACCTTTTTTTGCTTTGAAAGATAATCGTTAACATTATGTTTGAACTCATATTCTAATGTTTGCAAATTATCTACACCCTCAGCGTTTAACTGAATATCATCAGTCAAGATCGCACCTGCATCTCGAAGGTCTTTTCTAATCTTTTCTGCTACTTCTTTTCTATTTTCATCTTGTCGGTCTATTGAAAAAAGAACTCCTACTTTTTTCCCTTTCAATCCGTCTATTGATAAATCTTTCGTATAATCAATTCTTTCTTTATCTTTCATTTTTTCTGTCATAGCATCTTTTTCATCATAACTTACCATTACGTTAAATAACGTTGCCGCATCCTTTACTGTTCTTGCCATCGGTCCTGCTGTATCAAGTGTTTCAGCTAATGGAATAATGCCTGATCTACTCACCATACCTAGTGATGGACGTAATCCAACTACTGATTGCTGCGTCGCTGGTGCTACAATCGATCCAGTCGTTTCCGTCCCGATTGCAAGTGGTGCGAAATCTGCCGCAACTACTGTAGCAGACCCTGAACTTGATCCCGATGTATCAAACGTAATCGGACCGTATGGATTCAAATTTTGTCCTTTTTTCCCGCTATAGCCGCTAGGCATTGTAAAGGATAAATAATTTGCCCACTCAGACATATTCGCTTTTCCTAAAACGAAAGCACCTTCTTCTTTCAACTTCTTCACGATCGTGGCATCTTCATCTGCAATCCAATCTTTTAACACATACGTACCCGCGCTTGTCGGCATCACCTTTTCTGTTTGTATATTATCTTTTACGATAACTGGCATGCCGTATAAGTTCGACTTCTTATTGAAAGATCTTTCTTTATCTAGCTTTCGCGCTTCTTCCATTGCATTTGGATTAATCTCTGTAACAGCATTTAATGATATTCCATTTTGGTCATGTTCTTGTATTCTAAAAAGGTAAATACTCGTTAATTCTTCATATGATAATTTCCCATCATCAATCATTTTTTGAAGCTCATCTACAGTCGCATCTACGACTTCTTTTTCTTTTATCTTTATGTTTTCTATGTTAATGTCTTTCAACTGATTATGTATCGGTTTTAACACTCTATCTTTATCATATACGATACGCTCCGGTTCCTTTGGAAAATAATTTTTATACATGTAATACCCTCCGGCACATGCCAACAGGACAATACCTCCAGCGATCGACAACATTATCTTTACCCACTTTTTCATGTTGTTACCTCCACTCTAAAAGTTGCTAAATTGTATTGAAAAAGAGAGTTATCCTTGTAACTCTCTCTAATTGAAATGCTACATGAAAAAATGAAGAATTTTAATTTCATTACTTCTTATTTTGCATTTGCTTTGCTAATAATTCTTTCACCTGATTATATGTTAATCCTGAATTCTTATTTAAACGTTTTACTTCCTCAACATCAGTACCTACTACTGTATATTTTTTCTCATCATTCATTTTTCCACTTCCCTTTCTATTGCATTATTTCTAATATTTTTCCCCTAAACTCCTATAAATTAATACAAATAAGGAAACTATACGAAATTCGATAGCTAAAGGGAATTGAGTTACATAAGAGGAAACGATAAAGAAATGTCGAATTTATAGTATATATTTGTTGAATTTAAGGGTTTGGAGGGTACATTTTGAAAACATATGAGTTTAAACATAACATTCCAACATTGGAAGAGTATAAATATTTATGTGATTCTGTTGGATGGACTAATTATATGAATTTTGAAGTGGCGGAAACTTCACTAAAACATTCTATTCACTGCATCACAGTGAAAGATAATGAAAAAATGATCGGCATGGGTAGAATTGTTGGTGATGGATCTATCTATTTCTATATTCAAGATATAGTGGTTCATCCGGATTATCAGAAACATGGTATCGGGAAAGAAATCATGCATCGTTTAGTTACATACTTACATGAAAATGCCCCTGATAAAGCGTTTGTCGGTTTGTTTGCATCAGAAGGTAAAAAATCGTTCTATGAGAAATTTGATTTTAAAGATTACTCACCAAATATGACGGGAATGTTTACTGTCATTTCAAAAACATAATAGATTTTTATTGTAAGGAAACACTTCGGTTCATATGAAGGAATTTGTTCTTGCAGTATGTGTTTATCTTTAACATTACATACGAAAGGAGAGTACATATATGGCTCATATGTACTCTCCTTTTATTTCACTCTTTACATATTAAATTTCTTAATAAAATTTCACTACATCTTCAGTAGGTAAAAATGTTCTTTCTCCTGGTTGTTCATTTGGCTCACCAAATGGCATTTGTCCTACTAAGCTCCACTCAGCTGGAATGTTCCAAGTCTCTTTCACTTCAGCATCTACAATTGGATTGTAGTGTTGCAGGGATGCGCCAATTCCTTCAGCTGCTAATAACATCCATACAGTATGTTGTAACATTGCATTTCCTTGATGAGACCAGAATGGGAACTGATCTTTATATAATGGTGCATTCTCTTGCATTTTTTCTACTGTTGCTTGATCTTCAAAGAATAACACAGTCCCAACACCTGTATGGAAACCTTTTAATCTTTCTACAGTCGCTTCAAAGTTTTCTGCTGGTACGCGGGCTCTTAGTGTTTCTTTAACAATATCCCAAAACTTTTCATGCTCTCCATCCATTAATACAACCATACGGCCACTTTGCATATTGAAAGATGTTGGTGCGTGTAAAGCTGTTTTTAAAACTTCTTCAATTCTTTCTTTCGTAATTGCATCGTTTTTTGTTACTTTACGAATAGAACGACGGTTCACGATTGCTTCTTTTAAGTTTGTTGTAGTTGCTGACATGTTAATTCCTCCAAATATTTGTTTTATAATTTATTTTGTTATTTCATAACAAGCGAATTAGCAATATCCATCTGTATTACACTGCATACCTTCAAATGAATTTGTTTTTTCCTTTTCAATTTCTTTATCAATTACTCTTTGTAGCGTTTCTTTACTAGCAAGCCCTTGAATGACTTCCTCTCCAATCATGACAGTGGGAACAGCCATAATATTCGCTTCATCATATGCGTGCTGAATCGCTTCTTGATGCTTTTCTTTATATTTACGAGTTACTAACGCATCTTTAAATTCGGCTTCAGGAAGACCTACTTCTACCGCTAATTTTGTTAAAACATCAATATCTTCAATGTTTTGCTCTTCTTGGAAAAATGCTGTGAATACGCGGTGATGATATTCATTTCCAAGTCCACGTTCTTTCGCAAATTGACATCCTTCGAAAGCTAAATGTGTATATGGATGCGGAGAAACACGTGGCAAACGCATATCAATTCCTAATTTCTTCGCAGTTGGAAGAATGAAAGCGTCCCATGAACCTAATTTTTCCGGCTCATTCCATGGATCTATTTTTGAATATGGACTTGGACGTAATTCAAATGGCATCCATTCAATCTCTACATCATTCTCTTTCGCTACCTCATCTAATGGACCTTTTGCTAAAAAACAAAATGGACATATAAAATCTGAGTATACTTTCATTTTTACAGTCATAATTTTTACACCTTACCTTTATAGTTGTAATCAAATCAGTTACATCAATGACAAAAAAATATAAATATGATTTAAGCATTCATTTTCTCTTGCAAAGTTTCAAACAACTGCCCCATCGTAATATTTCTTAAAACTTCTTCCATCGCAGATTGTGCTTGTATTAATATAACTTCTAATACAGCTTGAATATTCGCTCCAATTGGACAATCTGGATTTGGTTGCTCGTGGATATGAAATAGCTTATCTTCTTCGACTACATTTACTGCATGATACACATCCAACAATGTGATTTCATGTAAATCCTTTAATAATCCCGCACCACCTGGGCCGCGATTTACATATACAAATCCAGCTTGCTTCAAGTACGACATCATTTTACGAATGACTACTGGATTCGTATTTACACTTTCAGCCATATAGTCTGAAGTACAAAGTGAAGATGGATTGTTTTTCAAAATAGATAAAATATGAACAGCTATAGAAAAGCGGCTACTAATTTTCATCATGATCACCACCTCGATGTAATCATTATAGTTACAACAAAAAGATAAGTCAATCCTTTTCATATATTTTTTATAAACAAATTTAAAAGTGCCCCATTATGATATATGAGACACCTCTTGTTATTCTGCAAATAGCGCTTGAAATTCTTCAATAAATAGCTGCACAGCGATTGAAGAATCCTTTAATGAAGGAACAGCTAAAGCAATTTCTCTCCATACTTGCGGTTCCAATTCTCTCGTTTGCACATTCTGTGGTAAATTCGTTAAAGATAATTCAGCTAATATTGCAATACCTAGCCCTTCCTGAATCATATTTAAAGCTGTCGTAACGGTCGATATTACATATTCAGCCCGAAGTGGTACGTTAGCTTGTTTAAACATATCAATAATGGGTGGTTCATATCCACCCTTACATAATATAATCGGTTCATTCTCTAAATCACTAATTGTAATAGAGTCCTTCTTACAAAGAGGATGATCCTCTCTTAAGATAGCAACCATTTTTCCCTTCGTTAATGGGACAATCTCCATCTCTTTATTAGGCAAGATAACAATTCCTATATCAACAACCCTTGATACTAACCAATCTTCAACTTCTTTAATTGTTCCTTCACAAAGAACGACTTCTAAGTTCGGATACTTCTCCTTAAAATGGTTTATCATTTTCGGTAAAAAATGTGCAGAAGCACTCGGAAAACTCCCAATTCGAATCGTCCCCACTTCGTGTCCTTTCTCCATCGCAACTTCTTGTTCAATCTTCTCTACGCCGTTCAAAATCTCTCTAATATGTACAAGAATTCTGTTTCCTACATCCGTAACGATTAATCCTTTTCGTTTATCACGTATAAGAATCGTAACTCCTAACTCTGATTCAATACTTGAAATGGCATGACTTACAGCTGGCTGCGTCATATTTAACACCCGAGCAGCCTTCGTAAAACTACCTAACTCAACAGTTTTTATTAATACTTGCAGTTGTGTAATGGTCATAACTAATCACTTATACTCCTTATAAAAAAGATTCATTTTATTTATTACAGTCGATATCATATCATAGTGAAATGAATAACAACAAGGAGGTCTTACCGTGACACAGCTTTCTCGAACTAAAACGGCCATAATCCTTACCTTTCTCGTTTTCATGTGGGGAATCAATTGGCCTTTATCTAAGTTTGCCCTGCATTATACACCACCCGTTTTATTTGCAGGCGTTCGAACTTTAATTGGAGGATTCATTTTACTCCTTTTCGCATTACCGAAATACAAAGAGTTACACTTAAAAGAAACTTGGCATTTATACGTTATTTCTTCTTTACTTAACATCATTATATTTTACGGATTACAAACTGTTGGCCTTCAATATATGCCTGCTGGTTTATTTTCCGCCATTGTATTTCTACAACCTGTTTTACTCGGCATTTTCTCATGGATTTGGCTTGAAGAATCTATGTACGGGTTAAAAATTTTCGGGCTTGTTCTTGGATTTATTGGCGTAGGTGTTATTAGCTCTAGTAGTTTAACTGGACATATTTCTATTATCGGAACCCTTCTCGCGATAGGATGTGCGATTGGCTGGGCACTTGGAACAGTATTTATTAAGAAAACTGGGCACCGCGTTAATTCCATTTGGATGGTAACACTTCAGCTCATTATTGGCGGTTTTTGCTTAATTGGATTTGGTTCAGAGTTTGAAAGCTGGTCTACCATCGCTTGGAGTCTACCATTTATTAGCGTACTTCTCTTTATTTCATTCTTTGTTATTGCAATGGGATGGCTTGCATATTTCACACTCGTTGGAGCTGGTGAAGCAAGTAAAGTTGGGGCTTATACATTTCTTATTCCACTAATCGCTATTATTGTAAGTTCAATTTTCTTACACGAGGCCATTACTATTAGTTTATTCATCGGACTATTATTTATTGTGGTGAGTATTTGTTTTGTTAATATAAAGCCGAAAACACTTGCTGTAAGGCAGCAGGTTGAAGTGAAATAAAAAAGAGTCTACGTTTGTAGATTCTTTTTTATTGTATGATGATATTTAAATAGCAAGAATATTTTCTCTAATATATACAAATAGACTAACAATTCTAATCATAAGGGGGAATTATATGGTTTTACAGTATAAAGAATTTGGAGATTCAAGCTCTCCACTTATGGTGTTTATTCATGGGGGTGGAGTCAGTGGATGGATGTGGGACAAACAAATTAAACATTTTACTAACTTTCACTGCCTTGTTCCTGATTTACCGGAGCAAGGAAAAAACAGAAGTAAAGATCATTTCTCAATAAACTTTAGTGCTAAAAAAATCATAGAACTAATTGAAGAAAAAGGACAAGGTAAAACTGTTATAGTAATTGGTTTTTCATTAGGCGCTCAAGTATTAATTGCTATGCTCAGCATGAAGCCACACTTAATTCAATATGCTATGGTAAATAGCGCATTAGTTAAACCGATTCCTCTCGCTAAAACATTTATAAGCTCTCTTAGCTTAACCCACTTCCTAATAAAGAGTAAGACATTTTCCAAAATACAAGCAAAATCAATGTACATAGATGAAACACATTTTGATAACTATTATCATGAAAGTTGTCAAATAAGTAAAAATACATTTGTAAGGATATTAGAAGAAAACATGTCATTTACAATACCAAAAGGTTTCAAGGATGCTAATAGTAATATATTAGTAACTGTTGGAGACAAAGAAAAAAGAATTATGAAAGACTCGATGAATGAAATCCTTGAAAGTAATACGAATTGTACAGGTATTATCATTCCTGAAATTGGTCATGGAATCTCTTTGGCAAATCCTATACTATTTAATACTTTAATTGAAAACTGGCTCGAACATGATATTTTGCCGGAAGACTTAATAATCGTCAATTAATTTCCATACATTATTACTAATCCAAAGACCTAATAAAAAGGTCTCATTATTTACAATGAGACCTTTCAATCTTACTTATCTTTTACGACGTACTACAAAAACACACGCACCTACCGACGATACAATCGCTAAAATAGATAAGACAATTGCTATCAATTGCATATTACTAGTGCTTTCATTCTTTTCTACACTAGACACTTCACCATGTTCACCTGTTAATGACGTACCTTTTGCAATTGTAGTAAGTGAATGTGGTTTTTCAGCTTTTTCATCGCCTGTCCATTCAACAATTTCTCCATCTTTATATTGTTGGTATGCATCCCAAGCTATTTTTTGTTCTTTATCCGGATTTTTAGCGACAAAAGTAAATCGCTGGAACTGACCAGGTAAAATCCCCTCTCCCGTTGCTTCCCACACTACAGTTTTAACTTTTCCAGCATTATCTTTCTGCTCCTCCACTTTCCATCCTGGCACGGGTTCATACTGTTGAAACTCCACTCCAGACGGTATTTTCAGTGTAACTTTTGTCGTTGCCACATTCTTTTCAACCGGTACTTTTATCGTGTAAGTCTCCCAAGAATTAACGTCCGAAGTCGCTGGTTTCACAGTGACGTGCGCACTAACCGGTAACGAAAAAATGCCCATTGCAATTATTGTTGCGATCATTGTCGTGCCAATTTTTTTTATACGTTTCATTTTATTAACTCCTTTTTATTTATACCTTCTCTTTATCTGCCGCCTACTATAAATTTATAATCCGCATCAAAGCTATCAAGAGATTTTGTTAATCCGTGCACTTGTATATTCCAGTTTCCTGTCATGTTAATATACATACCTTCCGATTCATATTCTCCTGGTGAAACGGCCGAAACTTTAAATGAGCCTTTTCCCATGTTCATATCCAATGATTGCGTAGTTAAAATAATTTGCTCCATATCAGTAACAGGTTGTCCGTTCTCATCCTTTAAAGTAATATGGAATGTATTTTTTCCTACTTTATTAGGACTTACATGTAAAGTAAGTTCATATCCATTATCTAATTGTTTACTCTCTGTAAAAGGTCCAGTAGGTGGCATCGGCGGTGTTTGTACGTTTGTCATAAAAGCTACGATTACGAAAATAATAATTCCTATGATAAACTCTACTTTCACCGTAGCGCCTAATCCTTGCTTCGCTCTCATTTTCCCTTTCACATAATGAACAATTCCCAATATCCCCATGAAAATGAATAAAAGTATTTTTGCTAATAAAGCTAATCCATACTTCGTATCAAATAACGAGTGGATTGTTGGAATAAAAAATGTACTGTTAAAAAGACCTGTTATTAAAATCACGATGACAGCACCTGTTGCCCACGGTGAAAAACGCTTAATCATATCCCAATACATACTCCACTTGTCATCCTCTTTACGTAAAAGAAGAATAATGGTCGATAGACCGCCAATCCATAATGAAGCTGCGAATAAATGTAGAAAGTCCATAACGACAGCAATTTCTTTAAACTTTAAACCATATGCGTGACTATTAAAGGCTTTCATAACCAGTATCCCAATAAACAATACTATCGGAATGCTCCATACTTTAAACGACGATAGCTTTTCACACTTCATCGCAAAATACGTAACGATTATAAGCAAACTAATAAGAGCCATTTGAGTGAGCCATACGTAACTAAAAACAGAGAGCTGTAATGTTTCTTTTAATAGTAAAGGATCGAATGCTTCTATCCATGAAACATCAGCATTTATTTTCGCTTGCAATGGTAGATTGAATAGTAAACTAATGAATATGCCAATTAATGAGATCCATATTATTTTTTTACTTCTTGATTGAACCGAGATTGCATTCCCTTTGTACATAATAAGATTAAAGAATAGCACTCCTATAAATAGTGAGAAACTTGTATATAGAACGCCACGTTCCATAATCATATCTATTTGCGGGACATATCCCATCTCTTCTACTTGTATATCGTCTGCTCCCGCTTCTGCTGATCCAATTCGGAATGGAATCACTCCTTGAATAGGATGACCGTCAGCTGAAATCACTTTCCACTGAATAGAGTAGAGTCCGTTTTTCAAATTTTCTTTTAACCCTGCTTCTAATAATTTTTTATTTTTCTTATCGATATGAGCATCTTTTAAATCTACTCTTGTACCTGATGTATCTCTTACAAACAATGTATTAAAATGCGAAACTTGTATATCCTCATCGAATTCAATCTTCACAACAGCTGGTGCTTTCTTCAACGTTTCATTTTCAGCAGGGTTGGATTTCACAATGTACGCATGAGCAGATGCACTTTTTGGTATCAATATAATAAGCACACATACAATGAATAGCCATGCCCCTAACCTTTTCATTACTTTCACAATCATTTCACTTCTTTCTTACTCATCGCTATACTTCCATTCCTTTAACTTCCCAAGTTCAATTCTCCGGCGAAATATTAACCTGATTAAATATAAATTACTATACAGTATAACTCTTTATTTCTCTCTCACCTCTAAACTTCCAATAAAATAGTAACTACCTTCATAGATACAACTTACATTTTTAAAGTCGATTGTAATTATATCATAAAATATATTTATGTAAGTTCCTGAAGAAGAAAAGTTATCGTGAATCATTTGTGAAGAAAGTGTGAAATACATAAAGTAAAACTTTTATCAGTGGGTGTTTTTGTTCCCCCCTAATTATTAGCCCACGCCAGTCAGACCTTTATGGACGGGAAGCTCCCACTTAACTCTCTCATATTCGCAGACTTTTGAGGTGGTAGTCTTATCACTCGCAAATAGCCGAAGAAACAAAAAAGGCATTACGTTATCACGCAACACCTTTTCTTAATACAATTCTTTTACTTCTCTTCCAGATAATCACCATAATCCATGCTCATTTCTTTTGTATCTGCTGTGTTAAGATAAAATAACCTTCTATCATGCTTATTAATGGGAAGTGTATGCTCTAATACCTTGTTCTTTAAACATTTTATGTTTCTGCATATCCTATCCCTATTTTTAAGTTTAACTTTCTTTTTTAGGATTAACACTAATTATTTCCAATAAATCTTTTACCCTTTTATCATATGTATGTTCAATTAGTGTTCTTCTAAATCCTTCCATCGCAATTTTATTTCTTTGTGCTGGATTTGCCAAATACCTTTCTGCTTTCTCTATAAAATCAACCGATGAAGTAAATGTCTCAATTTGCACCCCTGGAATATAGCACTTTTCCAAATCTGAACGAATATCCGTCATTTGAAAAGCACCTGTACTAGCTATTTCAAATGTACGATTATTAATGGAACAAGCATTTATTTTTACTCTATTTATATTAAATGTTACATCCTCTATCGATCGATGTATATTCATGTTAATTTTACTTTTTGTATAATATTCCATACTATTTTTATAAACCAAAAATGGTAAAAGTATAATCTTATCCTTCAATAATTCATAGTTTTTTAGTCTATCCCAGTTACATCCTATAATTAAGGTGTTTTTAGTCACTAAATACTCTGCAATTGAATCAATAAACGCTAGCCGATTATCAAAAGCAGTCCCTATGAAACTAATATCAAATAAATAATCCTCTTCCGTACGTATCGGCGTATATGCAGGAGGTTCTGCCGCTAAAGGCAAGTAATAAACATTATCACAGCCTAAATCTTTATAAAAATCAATACATCCTGTATCTTGTGTAAAAACATAATCATAATCAAGCACTAAATTTTTTGTCACATCTGTAAAGTAAGGATCATCTGTAAGCCAGAGTGCAGTCGTAAAATTATATTGTTTTAACTCTTGAATTCCCTTACTTATTCCTTCTTCAAAACCATGGAATACAATAATGAGTGAGGGCTGTATCTTTAAAGCTGTTTTCACCAAATTTTTGTATGTTACCATCGTTACATTACCAATTACTTTTTTCAAACTATTAAATATTGATTCCTCTAACACTGGAAAATATACAGAAGCACCAGATTTAACAAATAATACGTTAAAATTTTCAGCACTATATGAAATCGTCACAAATAGCCACGCTCCAATACATGTAATTAACTATTTATATTATATTGTATTACCTAAAAATATATAGTTGGCTACAAATTAGTCTCCCCTGTAACCTATTGCCGCGGAAGAGGAGCATAATCAACTCATTCTACATCTTTATATAAGATATGACTTTCTTATAAAATGTATAACTTTTTTGTCACCTCACACAAATACATAAATAAAAAGGAGTTACATTATAATGTAACTCCTTTGCTTAAGGTTGAACTTTATTTCTCTTCCGGATAATCACAATACTCAATGATTGTTCCCTCTGTATCCGCTGGGTTAAGATATATTAATCTTCTGCCGTGTTTATTAATTCGAAGTGTATGCTCTAACGTTCGAATACCTTGTTCTTTTAACTCTTCTAAAGCTACATCTAAATCATCGACACGATATGCAACGTGATGAACGCCTTTACCTTTTTGCTTTATAAATCGAGCAATTGGTGAAGTCGTATTATTCGTCGGTGCAAGTAATTCAATTCTATCTCCATCCACTTCAAGAATGGCTACTTCGCTTTCCACACCAGGAGCTTCACTTACGTAACGATCTATTAAAGTTCCTAATAACACATTTTCATAAAAACGTATCGTGCTATCTATATCTCGAACTGCGATGCCAATATGATCAATTGTTTTTTTCATTTTATTTCCCCTACTACTTTATTTTCTTTCATTATTAATAGTAACAAAAAAAGTTATAGAAACAAGTAATCTGTACCCTTTGTAAAGGACATTTTGAAAAAAGTTAGGCAACATCAAGAAGATGATTTCTGTATCCAACAGGAGTCATCTTTTTTAAATTCCAT
>NZ_VLTE01000078.1:0-396 GCF_007558965.1 Bacillus sp. HY001
CAAGATGAGATTTCCCATAGCGTAAGCTAGTAAGATCCCTGAAAGATGATCAGGTTGATAGGTTCGAGGTGGAAGCATGGTGACATGTGGAGCTGACGGATACTAATAGATCGAGGACTTAACCATATAATATGAAGCAAATGTTATCTAGTTTTGAAGGAATATACCTTCAATAGTCTGGTAAT
This sequence comes from Bacillus sp. HY001, assembly GCF_007558965.1. Lineage (NCBI taxonomy): Bacteria > Bacillati > Bacillota > Bacilli > Caryophanales > Bacillaceae > Bacillus > Bacillus sp. HY001. The sequence goes on from NZ_VLTE01000078.1 coordinate 186, forward strand.
GATGGCAGAGAGGTCACACCCGTTCCCATACCGAACACGGAAGTTAAGCTCTCTAGCGCCGATGGTAGTTGGGACCTTGTCCCTGTGAGAGTAGGACGTTGCCAGGCTATTTATATCATCGCGGGGTGGAGCAGCACGGTAGCTCGTCGGGCTCATAACCCGAAGGTCGCAGGTTCAAATCCTGTCCCCGCAACCAAATGGTCCCGTGGTG
>NZ_VLTE01000079.1:0-15161 GCF_007558965.1 Bacillus sp. HY001
AAGAAGTAGTAAAGCCTAAGGAAGAAACGAAAGTCCAAGAAGTAGTAAAGCCTAAGGAAGAAACGAAAGTCCAAGAAGTAGTAAAGCCTAAGGAAGAAGCGAAAGTCCAAGAAGTAGCAAAGCCTAAGGAAGAAGCGAAAGTCCAAGAAGTAGTAAAGCCTAAGGAAGAAGAGAAAGTCCAAGAAGTAGTAAAGCCTAAGGAAGAAGAGAAAGTCCAAGAGGTAGTAAAGCCTAAGGAAGAAACGAAAGTCCAAGAAGTAGTAAAGCCTAAGGAAGAAGAGAAGGCTAAAGAAGAGGCCACAGCCCAAGAGATAGCGAAGGCTAAAGAAGAAGCAAAAGCCCAAGAAATAGCAAAGGCTAAGGAAGAAGAGAAAGCAAGAGAAATAGCAAAGGCTAAGGAAGAAGAGAAAGCCCAAGAGATAGCAAAGGCAAAAGAAGAGGCTAAAGCAAGAGAAATAGCAAAGGCAAAAGAAGAGGCTAAAGCAAGAGAAATAGCAAAGGCTAAGGAAGAAGAGAAAGCAAGAGAAATAGCCAAAGCTAAAGAAGAAGCAAAGGCAAAAGAAGAGGCTAAAGCAAGAGAAATAGCCAAAGCTAAAGAAGAAGCAAAAGCAAAAGAAGAGGCTAAAAATAACATACAGTCTGCTAAACGTGAATTAACGGTAGTAGCGACAGCATATACTGCTGATCCAAGTGAAAATGGTACATATGGTGGACGCGTTTTAACTGCGATGGGGCATGATTTAACGGCTAATCCGAATATGAGAATTATCGCAGTAGATCCGAAAGTAATCCCATTAGGATCTAAAGTATGGGTAGAAGGTTATGGCGAAGCTATCGCTGGTGATACTGGAAGTGCTATTAAAGGAAATCGTATTGATGTTTTAATGGGCTCAAAAAGTAAAGCTATGAATTGGGGAAGACAAACAGTTAAAGTTAAAATTTTATAATAAATATAGTTAACTAGATAGAAGTCAGTCCTCTTTATTGAGACTGGCTTTTATTTTTGGATCGCAACATCAGTAAGGATCGCATCAAATATATCTTTTTGCGTGAAGTTATCTGTAAAAATAGCTTCTCTGGTAACTTCAATTGTATCGTGCGGATTATACCATTTTTCTAGGGAATCCTCACCAAATTCATGTCGTTTGTCCCTTGTGTTATGTCGTCGAATCGTTTCTTTTAACGATAAATCAAAGTAATATGTATAGACGTTTCCTTCGAAAAAATGTATTAATTCTTTCAGCATATCACCGTATCTACGACTGTTTAAAATGCCTTCTAAAATAACAAATTTACATTTTCCTTTTCCGTACTTTGTAATTTCAAATAGTAAATCATGTGATAAATTCCCCATCGTATCGTGTACTCTAAGCATATCTCTACGTACAACATCTTGTGATACTAAAAGTGTACCTTGTCCGAAATATTCTTGTAGTTGCTTTGCGATTGTTGTTTTACCACTTGCGGAGTTGCCTCTAAGAATGATTAAAGTTGATTTAAGTATAGGATTAGACATAATGTATTCCCCCAGCGCGAATGAGTATATAGAAAATTTTAACAAATAAAGTGCGGAAAGTGTATAATTAATAGGATTGAAATAAAAAGGTGGGAGTTAGATGGAACATGAATTAAATAAGGCGCAGCCGATTTGGAAACGGACATGGTTTCGCTATCTAGGGGCATTTATAATTGTTCAATTACTATTTATTATTTGTGAGATTACAGGATGGGCACCAAATTTTAAGCCAAGTGGAGAGTTTTTAAATAGAATTTTACATTCTGAATTTTTCACGGAATGGTTCACTCCATATGAAATTCCTCATTTTAATGTGTTTACAGCATTTTTTGCGATTACATTGTTACCATACGCATTAATAGGTGCAATGAAAGATTTCACAACAAGGAAAAATATAAATAATTAAAAAGAGGTATTATATGTTATTTCAAAAAGATCATGTATCGGTACGGTACGTAAAAGAAGAGGATGCACAGGTCATTTCAAAATGGTTAACAGACCCAGAAGTCTTGCAGTATTACGAAGGGCGAGATAATCCGCAATCTGTAGAAATGGTACTGGATCATTTCATACATAATCCCAATTGTCATGAAAAAAGGTGTGTAATTGAGTTTGATAATATGCCGATTGGTTATATTCAAATGTATCCAGTTGATTCTGAGTGGAAAGCATTATATGGCTATGAAGAATCTCAAAATATATGGGGAATGGATCAATTTATCGGTGAGCCGACTTATTGGGAAAAAGGAATTGGAACGAAACTCGTTCAGGCAGCAATTACATATATTATGGAGAACACGGGAGCAGAAGCAATCGCAATGGACCCGAAAGTAAATAATGAACGTGCGATAAACTGTTATGAAAAATGCGGATTTAAAAAGGTGAAGATATTAAAGGGACATGAGCTGCATGAGGGGGAATTAGAAGATTGTTGGATGATGGAGTATAAAACTATTGGGGGTAGATGATATAAATGAAGGCGCTACTTGTATTAGATATGCAGAAGGCGATTTTAGAGTGTAAAGATTTTTCTGTTGAAAAAGAGTTAATCACAAATCTTTTAAAACGATTTAAAGCAGAAAATGAACCTATTATTTTCTTAAAACACCGAGATAATAATCCAGAAAGTACGTTGTATTTTGAATCAGCCGGCAGCGAATTAGTAGAAGAATATGCCGAGTTTGCGGATTATGTAGTTAAGAAGACAACACCTAGTGCTTTTAAAGGAACAAGTGTTGAAGAGATATTAACAAAACATAAAGTTGATCATGTTGTAATCGTTGGATTTAATACGGAATTTTGCTGTTTATTTACAAGTATCGCTGCTTTTGAAAAAGGCTATAAAGTTACGCTCATTGAAGATGCGACAGGAACTGCTAACGATGAAGAAGTATATGAAATGCCTGGGCTTGATATAAAAGATTTTATCGGATCAGTCTTGAATTGGTCTAATGTAATTGAAGTTTTGTATTATGATGAATATATAGAGACATATACAAAAAAGGGAGCTGCGCGAAATGAAAAAAGCTTTAATAGTAATTGATGTGCAAGCAGGTATGTATACAGCAGGAATGCCAGTACATAATGGGGAGAAGTTTTTAGAAATATTGCAAGAACTTATTGGGGAATGTCGGTCTAATGATATTCCAGTTATTTATGTACAACATAACGGACCAAAAGATCATCCGTTAGAAAAAGGTACGGATGGTTGGAAAGTACATGAGGCGATTGCTCCGCAAGAAGGAGACCGTATCGTTGAAAAGACGACGCCAGATTCATTCCATAAGACAAACTTAAACGAAGTGTTACAAGAAAAAGGGATTGAACACGTTATGATTTCAGGTATGCAAACAGAGTACTGTGTGGATACGACAACGCGAAGAGCGTTTAGTGAAGGGTATAAAGTAACGTTAGTGAGTGATGCGCATAGTACGTTTAATACAGAAGTGTTACGTGCGGAAGACATTGTAAAGCATCATAATGTAGTGTTTGGAGCGTTTGCTAATGTTGTTACGTTAAAAGATTTGAAAGGGACTGCCTCTAAATAAGAGGTAGTTTTTTTATTATATGAACGATATCTTGAAAACATCGTTCATATAATTTCACGTATCATAATGAATATATAAAAAAGGAGCACCACATAATTAAAAGGGCGCTCCTGCATCAAAAAGTTACTTCTTCTTATCTTTATCCAATATATTCTGCTCTTCAGCAAATTCCGTACCATATGCAAAGCGGCGATTAATATGAATGTTATCATTGTTGTGCCTTGTGTGTGAGTTAGAAAAGCGATGCACAATTACTTCAGATAATGTAAAGACAGTAGCGGAAAGGAAACTGCCCCATGCAATTTGCATGTAATTGTCTAATAAAATATTACCGAAAATCCATACGCTTAAATACGTTAGTAAGAAATCCGACATAATGGCGCCAGTATTGCCAATTCGGTTTAATATGATTTTGTCGACGAACATATAGGATACGATTGTAACAAAGAGACTAAATGAAATAATTTGGACGAATGTTGCAGGGAAAAATAAAGCGAGTCCAATACTAAATGCGATAATGCACGATATAAACTTAATAAGTACTACAGTAAAACCATTCAATATTTACACCTCCGATTTATACATAGTTTTACAATAAATTTAGGAGTTCATACATTGTAACAAATATATTTACATAAAACTTTTTCACGTTCGTTTTTTTGTCTAAATATTAAAAAAACAAAGAAAAAATGTTATAGTAAAATGAGAGTATATGACATTTTTAGGTAAGGGGGAATCCATGGTGTGGATTACTTCAGAAGTAGAAATTCCAGATGAGTTAATTGATCATCTTGAACAAGGAAAGTTAGTACTATTTGTTGGAGCGGGAGTTTCTATGAAAGGGAAATCAAACTTACCGAATTTTGATGATCTAGTTGATGAAATTGCAAAAACGTTATATGTGGAAACACGTGAAATAACAGAACCACATGATTATTATCTTGGTAAAATTGCGAAAACAAAAGATGTACATCAAGTTGCAAGAGATTTAGTTCATACTGAAAAGTCAAAGCCGAATCCGCTTCATTATGCGATTCCGAGGTTGTTTCCTTTAGATACAGAAGTCCGTATTGTAACGACAAATTTTGATCGGCATTTTACAACTGCGATGAAAGAAATGAATAGAGAATTAAACGTATATTACGCACCTGCGTTACCTACAGGTCGAGCGTTTAAAGGTCTCGCTTACATACATGGCAATATAGAACAAGAGAAAGAAGCATTAATATTAACAGATGGTGATTTTGGAAGGGCTTACTTGACGGAAGGATGGGCAAGAAGATTTTTAGTGGATTTATTCTCGAATTATACCGTTTTATTCGTTGGATATAGCCATAATGACCCAGTAATGAAATATTTAGCGACTGGTTTACCGCCAAGTACAAGGCGTTATGCATTTGTTGCACAAGGGGAAAATACGTACCACTGGGAGCATTTAGGAATACGGCCGATTGTATATCCGAATAAAGGAAATAATCATCAATCACTCGTTAAAGCAGTGAAGCGATGGGCGGAATTAATGGGAGATAATTATATTACAAAACGAATGCGAATTCGTGACATAGTAACAGTTCCGCCTTCAGTAGAGCAGGAACAATTATCATACATAAAACAATCCATAAAAAAAATTGAAACAGTCCGCTACTTTGTTGAATTTGCTCATGATTATGAATGGGTGGAATGGCTTGAAGCAGAAGGGAAATTACAAAATTTATTTTTAGTTACATTAAATGATAATGAGGTAGATGAACTACTTGCAGAATGGTTAGTGGAACAATTTCTTTTTAGTCATCAAAAAGAATTATTTCAATTAATTTTTAAAAATCATTCTAAACTATCTCCGTTATTATGGAAAACAATTTGTAGCTACTTAAACGAGACGAAAATTGAGATGGACCCGTTGTTGTTTGCGAGATGGACACTTCTTTTACTAGAAACAGCTGAAAAAGATAGTAAATCAATTGAAAAAATTTCTTATTTACTGCAAAAATGTTCTTTTCCTGAGCATAAAGAGATTGCTTTATTGTTACTAACGTTTATTTTGGATGGAAAGCTTAAGTTGAAGCGGGAAAGAAAATGGGGAAATGATACACAAGAATCGATAGAACTTGAGGAATCGAGTCGTTTACCATTGTCTACATTTTCTTATGTGGAGCAAATGTGGAATGAGAAGATGAAACCGTATATTTCCTATTACGCCGTACCAATTATGATGATGGGAATAGAAAAGATGCGACTGTTATCACTACGACAAACGGCTTTGAAAAAAAAGGATAAGGAAAATGCTGAAAAAGAGTTTCAGCAAAATGATCTTGCCTTTTTAATTCAAATTGTAAAAGAGTGTTTAGCTTATTTATGTGAAAACAATGAGAAAAAAGCAAATTATTATATTACAGAAATGATAGAAGCAAACAGCGTGCTTCAGACCCGAATTGCAATTGATGCAATGAATAAAAACATATTTGTTAGCGCTGATGACAAAATAAAATGGTTGTTACATGAAGGACTTCTTTTAGATGTCACGTATAAACACGAAGTTTTTCAACTTATAAAAAATCATTTCGCATCTTCTCTAGAAAAAACAAAGGAAGAAGTCATTCAGATTGTACTGAAAGACCTTGCAGAGGAGAGAGCATTTGATGTTTGTTTCGTATTAGATTTATTGTTCACTTGTGATTCAAATAGTCCATCTACAGCAAAAGGTTATGAGGTAATGAAGCAAAAACATCCTCACTTTCATTCTGAGCGATACAGTGTACAAAAGAAAGAAACCGCAGAACAAAGTATTACTTGTAATGTAACTGCTGATGGATTATTACAGCTGAAAGACAATGAAATTATGAAACAAGTTCTGCAATTTTCTCAAGACGGAGTTTTTGAACAACGTCATTTTTTAGAGATGTTATCGAAAGCATGTAAATTGAATATAGAATGGAGTATTTCATTTGCTTATCAATTAGTTAGTATGCATGAAATAAGTAATGAAGTATGGTTTGTTTGTATTAGAGAGTGGCGAAATAACCGAGGACTGACAAATGAACAAATCCAAAAAGTTATTCCGCTATTGCAGAAATTTGTTAGAAATACTGCTTTTCATTGGTTAATAAGTAGTTTTCTATATGAGATTAGTAATCGATTAGAGGAGCTAGAGGAAAATAGCATACGCAATGTGAAACGGTTTGCTTTTTCGGTATTCCCTCAAGTAATGAAAAGTGATACAGATTTTAAGCTTGGAAAACAAGATTTTTACAATGAATCAATCCAGCATCCTGTTGGAAAAATGACAGCTGTATTATTAAAACTGTTATCATATGATCATTTATACGATCGAAACGTGTATGAATATTTATTTTTATTTGAAGAACAAGTAAGAGTTAGCTCAGAGCGGACAAATTATATGTTAGCTCGTTTAGTAGCAGATATAACATTTCTTTATCATATTGAGAAGCAATGGTGCCGAAAATATTTGTTACCGTACTTAGATTTAAAGAAGGAAAATGAGATTACGAAATATGCATGGGCAGGCTTATGTTACACGCAAATCAATTTGCCTTTATTTACAGAAATGAAGCGATTTATTAAGTATGCGGTAGAACATTTGGAAGTATTGCATCCGCATACGAGGGAAGCTTTCTTGAAATGGCTTAGTTTTGTATTTATTAAATGTGTATTGTATTGGGAGCAAAAAACAGATTGGTTATACCCGTTGCTTATACAAGAAAATGAAGAAAATAAAATTAAATTTATGCAGTTTTTATGCTATTACGTCAAAACGTTAAGTGTAAAAGAACAACAAAAATTTTGGACAGCTTGGCTCAGTATATTTTTGCGAGAGCGACCGAAAATGGGTGCAATCACAGCTAGAGAATATGTAATGCTTTTACGTATTATTTTATTTATGGATGAAATAGTAGAAAGAGGATTATCGATAATATGTAAATCATTTTCGGACGTGGGTGGAAAAGGGAATCAAACGGAGATAAAACAGTTATTGAACGAAATACTTGAAAAGAAAGAGCGTATAAAAATGTCCAAAGATTTGTATGCAAATGTATTTTTTACTTTACTGCAAACGCTTCAGGAAGCCGATTTACTTGAAACGGAAATCATTCGAATAAAAGAAGTATTAATCCGGTACGGAGTAGAAAAGTATGTATTAAATGCAATAGATAATGAGATAATTCGCATCGGAATTGTTATGGAGAATTTACAAGAAGAAATGTAGGGCGAAAGTGGAATTTTAAAAAATATATAAAAAGTTGTTGACAGTGTTTTGAAAAGCGTTCTATAATACGAATCATACTTATTCAATTTCAAAAAACATTTGAATAAACAAAGTGCAATGAAGAGATCACAGTAGTGGTTAGTCTTACTGTAACAGAGAGCTGGTGGTTGGTGTGAACCAGTACAGGGATAATCATGAATTACAGTCTTGGAGCATCTTTTTCGTAATAAAGATAGTTTCGTCTTTATGAAGAAAAAGCGGTCAATTGATCGTTAACAGTGAAGAGAGGTAGACGGAAAGTTAGTCTACAACTAGGGTGGTACCGCGATAAATATCGTCCCTACTGATTTATTCAGTAGGGACTTTTTGTATTTTAGTGGTCCAACTTGAAAATTAAATATACATGCGTTGAAAGGAAAAGCAGTAGTTGTTGTTTCCCTGTAACAGAGAGCTGGTGGTTGGTGCGAACCAGTACAAAAACAAGAGCGAATTACAGTCCTAGAGCATCTTTTTCGTAGTAAAGATAATATTGTCTTTATGAAGGGAAAGACGGTCAGATGATCGTTAACAATGAAGAGAGGTAGACGAAAGAAGTCTACAACTAGGGTGGTACCGCGATAAATATCGTCCCTACTGATTGAATCAGTAGGGATTTTTTGTACAAAAAAGTGGGTTTTTATCTAGTAGATAGTGTCCTTATAGTAAGTATTCGTTTAAAATAAGAAGAGGTATCGATTCCACTTAAAATTTGTATAATTTATCAGTTCAGAAAATAGAGAATTTTTCATTCTCTTACTATACTTTTAAAACATTAGAGGAGGATTTCCAAATGGCAAATCATGAATTAGATCAATTACGTAAACAGGTAGATGAAATTAACTTACAACTATTACACCTTTTAAACAAACGTGGTGAAATCGTTCAAAAAATTGGAGAGCAAAAGCAAGTACAAGGTACGAAACGCTTTGATCCAGTACGTGAGCGTGAAGTACTTGATATGATCGCAGAACATAACGAAGGACCATTCGAAACGTCAACGGTTCAACATATTTTCAAAACAATCTTCAAAGCAAGCTTAGAATTACAAGAAGATGATAATCGTAAAGCATTACTAGTATCACGTAAAAAGAAACAAGAAAACACAATTGTTGATGTAAAAGGTGAATTAATTGGAAACGGAACACAAACGTTCATTATGGGGCCATGTGCGGTAGAAAGCTTAGAGCAAGTTCGCCAAGTAGGGCAAGCGATGAAAGACCAAGGGTTAAAATTAATGCGCGGTGGTGCGTTCAAACCGAGAACATCTCCTTACGATTTCCAAGGTTTAGGAGTAGAAGGATTACAAATATTACGCCAAGTAGCAGATGAGTTCGACTTAGCGATCATTAGTGAAATTTTAAATCCGAACGATGTTGAAATGGCATTAGACTACGTTGATGTAATTCAAGTTGGAGCACGTAACATGCAAAACTTCGATTTATTACGAGCTGTAGGTAAAGTTAACAAGCCAGTATTATTAAAACGTGGATTAGCAGCAACAATTGATGAATTCATTAACGCAGCTGAATACATCATTGCACAAGGTAACGACCAAATTATTCTATGTGAGCGCGGTATCCGCACATACGAAAGAGCAACACGTAACACATTAGACATTTCAGCAGTACCGATTTTAAAGAAAGAAACACATTTACCAGTTATCGTTGACGTAACGCATTCAACTGGACGTAGAGACTTATTATTACCAACAGCGAAAGCAGCACTTGCAATTGGCGCGGATGCAGTAATGGCTGAAGTACATCCAGACCCAGCAGTTGCATTATCAGATTCTGCACAACAAATGGATATTCCAGAATTCCATAGATTCATGGATGAGTTAAAAGGATTCAAAAATAAATTATCTTAATTCCATATCATATATGCGCTGAAGAGGAAACAGTAGTGCTTATCTCCCTGTTATAGAGAGCTGATGGTCGGTGTGAATCAGTACAAAGATAAGCATGAATTACAGCCTTGGAGCATCTTTTCCGCCAACTGTTGGAGGTAAAGACGGTCAAATGATCGTTAAAGAAGAAGAGAGGTAGACGAAAGTTGTCTACAACTAGGGTGGTACCGCGATAAAAATCGTCCCTACTGAGCGCTCAGTAGGGACTTTTTTGTACAAAAAAATAGTAAAGGGGCAAGAGAAATGAGATACATTACAGCTGGAGAATCACATGGACCGCAGTTAACAGTTATTTTAGAAGGTGTACCAGCAGGTTTAACATTAACAGCGGAACATATTAATAAAGAATTATTAAGACGACAAAAAGGGCACGGACGCGGAAGACGTATGCAAATTGAAACTGATACAGTTGAAATTGTAAGTGGTGTTCGTCATGGGATAACACTGGGCTCGCCGATAACGTTAATCGTAAAAAATGATGATTTCAAACATTGGACGAAAGTAATGGGTGCAGAGCCAATTTCGGAAAAAGAAAGTAAAGAAATGAAACGTACAATTACAAAACCACGTCCAGGACATGCGGATTTAAACGGGGCAATTAAATACGGTCACCGTGATATAAGAAACGTGCTAGAGCGCTCATCTGCAAGAGAAACGACAGTTCGTGTAGCTGCTGGTGCAGTTGCGAAACAAATTTTAAAAGAATTAGGCGTAGAAATTGCAGGGCATGTACTTGAAATTGGGGGAGTAAAAGCAAAACATATTTCAAACTTATCAATTGAAGAGATTCAAACAATTACTGAAAACTCACCAGTTCGATGTTTAGATAAAGAAGTAGAACAAGAGATGATGGATGCGATAGATAACGCTAAAAGTAGCGGAGATTCAATCGGCGGCATTGTTGAAGTCATTGCAGAAGGCATGCCGATAGGTGTTGGTAGTTACGTTCATTACGATCGTAAATTAGATGCAAAACTAGCTGGTGCAATTATGAGTATTAATGCATTTAAAGGTGCTGAAATTGGTGTTGGTTTTGAAGCAGCAAGACAGCCAGGAAGTAAAGTGCATGATGAAATTTTATGGGATGAAGAACAAGGATACACGAGAAAAACGAATAATGCCGGCGGTTTAGAAGGCGGTATGACAACAGGCATGCCAATTGTCGTAAGAGGTGTTATGAAACCAATACCTACATTATACAAACCGTTAGCGAGTGTTGATATTGATACGAAAGAATCATTCCAAGCGAGTATTGAAAGATCTGATAGTTGTGCAGTACCAGCAGCAGGTGTAGTAGCTGAATCTGTTGTAGCATGGGAACTTGCACACGCACTAGTCGAACAATTCGGAAAAGATCGTATAGAATTAATTCAGCAAAACCTTACGCAACATAACAAATACGCAAAAGAATTTTAATAAAAAGGTGGTTTTAACATGCAAGTAAAAGATCAACTCTCATCATTACAACCATATACACCAGGTAAATCACCTGAACAAATGAAAGAAGTGTACGGAAATCATACATTTGTGAAATTAGCATCGAATGAAAATCCATTCGGCTGCTCACCACGTGTTTTAGATGAGTTGCAAAAATCGTGGTTGGCACATGCTTTATATCCTGACGGAGGTGCTACAACGCTCCGTCAAACAATTGCAAATAAGTTACATGTACAAATGGAACAAGTACTTTGCGGTAGTGGATTAGATGAAGTCATTCAAATAATAAGCCGTGCAGTACTTAAAGCAGGAGATAACATCGTGACGGCTGGTGCGACATTCCCTCAGTACCGTCATCATGCAATTATTGAAGGCTGTGAAGTGAAGGAAATTCCTTTAAATAACGGAGTATACGATTTAGACGAAATTTCGTCAGCGGTAAATAATAATACGAAAATCGTATGGATTTGTAATCCAAATAACCCGACAGGCACATATTTGAATGATCAAAAATTGTCTCAATTTATTGAAGGTATTAGTGAAAATACGTTAATTGTCATTGATGAAGCGTACTATGAATACGTAACAGCAAAAGATTTCCCAGAGACATTACCGCTTTTAGAAAAACATAAAAACATTCTTGTACTTAGAACATTTTCTAAAGCATATGGATTAGCTTCTTTCCGCGTTGGATATGCGATTGGACACGAAGAGCTAATCGAGAAATTAAATGTCGTACGTTTGCCATTTAACGTATCTTCATTAGCGCAAAAAGCAGCGACGATTGCTTTTGATGATGACGAGTTTATTGAAGAAATAGTTCGTGTGAATACAGAAGGATTACAACAATACGAAAGATTTTGTAAGGAAAATGAAATTCCATTTTATCCATCGCAAACAAATTTCATCTTCTTGCCAGTTGAGAATGCTGGGGATATTTATGAGGCTTGTGCACACGCAGGATTTATTATTCGTCCATTCCCAAATGGTGTCCGTATTACAGTCGGAACAAGGGAACAAAATGAAGGAGTGATTTCAGTGTTACAACAACACTTTGAAAATAAAAAAAGAAAGTCTCGAGATGAGGCAAATGCGTAAAAAGGTAGTTTTAATTGGAACTGGTTTAATCGGAGGCTCTCTCGCATTAGCAATTAAGAAAGAGCACGATGTAACGATAACAGGTTATGATATTTTTCAAGAACAAGTAGAGCGTGCAAAAGAATTACACGTAGTAGATGAAGTAGCTGTAGATTTACAGCATGCATGTGAAGAGGCTCATTTAATTGTTTTTGCTTCTCCAGTTGAAGAAACGAAGAAGTTATTACACAAATTAGCGTCATTTCGTTTACGAGAAGATGTTATTGTAACCGATGTTGGTAGTACAAAAGGGACGATTATGAATGAAGCGGAAGCTTTATTTTCAAAGGAAGTTTCTTTCATTGGTGGACATCCAATGGCAGGTTCTCATAAAACGGGCGTTGAAAGTGCAAAAGCACATTTATTTGAAAATGCATTTTACATTTTGACACCGATGAATCATGTGCCAAATGAACATGTAGAAGAACTAAAGCGTTGGTTGCAAGGTACAGGATCTCATTTTCTCGTTTTAAATACGGAAGAACATGATTATGTAACAGGAATTGTTAGTCATTTTCCGCATCTTATCGCCGCTGGATTAGTAAAGCAAGTGGAGAAACATGCAGGAGATAATCCCCTCATTCATCAACTAGCTGCCGGAGGTTTTAAAGACATTACACGTATCGCATCTAGTAGCCCAAAAATGTGGAGTGATATTGTTAAGCAAAATCGTGAGCATTTAATGGTATTATTAAAAGAGTGGATCTCTGAAATGGAAGATTTATATGATACAGTTTCTACCGGAGATGCAGACGAGATTCAAAACTATTTTGCAGACGCGAAAGAATACCGTGACTCTTTACCAGTACGAAAAAGAGGAGCAATTCCTGCCTATCACGACTTATACGTCGATGTTTTAGATAAAGTAGGAGCATTGGCTCACATTACGAGCATTTTAGCGCGCGAAGAAATTAGTATTACGAACTTGCAAATATTAGAAGCGCGTGAAGGATTGCTTGGGGTGTTACGTATTAGCTTCCAAAGAGAAGAAGATCGTATGAAAGCAAAGCTAGCGCTTGGAGAAGAAAAATACCAAACTTATGAAACAATTTAAATGAGAAGGTGAAAACGTGAAGGAAAGAACGATACAACCTGTTAATAACGGATTAAATGGCAACATTACAATTCCAGGTGATAAATCCATTTCACACCGCGCTGTCATGTTCGGCGCGATTGCAGAAGGAAAAACAACAATTAAAGGTTTCTTGCCTGGTGCAGACTGTTTAAGTACGATTTCTTGCTTTAAAGAAATGGGAGTAGACATCGTGCAAAATGGTGATGAAGTCACTGTAGTTGGTAAAGGATTAGAAGGTTTACAAGAACCGAAAGCTGTATTAGATGTTGGTAATTCTGGTACAACAATACGTTTAATGTCAGGAATTTTGGCAAATACACCATTTTTCTCTTGTGTACAAGGTGATGCATCTATTGCAAAAAGACCGATGAAACGTGTTACAAATCCATTAAAACAAATGGGTGCAAACATTGATGGCCGCGAAGAAGGAACGTTTACACCGTTAACGATACGTGGCGGGAATTTAAAAGCAATTGAATACACTTCACCTGTAGCAAGTGCACAAGTTAAGTCAGCTATTTTACTTGCAGGACTTCGAGCAGAAGGTGTAACAGCTGTTACAGAACCACATATTTCACGCGATCATACGGAAAGAATGCTTGAAGCATTTGGCGTTAAAGTAACGCGCGAAGGAAAAACAGTAAAACTTGCAGGTGGACAAAAGCTAACAGCAACAGACATTCAAGTGCCAGGTGACGTATCGTCAGCAGCATTTTTCCTAGTAGCGGGCGCAATCATTCCAAATAGTAAACTAGTATTACAAAATGTAGGGATGAATCCAACTCGTACTGGTATTATTGATGTATTAGAGAAAATGGGTGCTACGTTTACTGTAGAACCAATTAACGAAGGAGCATCAGAACCAGCTGCAAACATTACAATTGAAACATCCTCATTAAAAGGAACTGAAATTGGCGGAGATATTATTCCAAGATTAATTGATGAAATTCCTGTAATTGCTTTAGCAGCAACACAAGCAGAAGGAATTACGGTTATTAAAGATGCGCACGAATTAAAAGTTAAAGAAACGAACCGTATTGATACAGTCGTTGCAGAATTAACGAAGCTAGGAGCTCGCATAGAAGCAACTGATGACGGAATGATTATTTACGGGAAATCAGCTCTAAAAGGTAATACAGTAAATAGTTACGGTGACCACCGCATCGGAATGATGCTTGCGATCGCTGGATGTATCGCAGAAGGAAAAACAACAATTGAAGATGCAGAAGCAGTAGGCGTATCATATCCTACATTCTTCGAAGAGCTTCAAACGTTAGCTAAATAAAGTGAAACTTTAATCAGTGGGGGGTTCTTCATCCCCCACTAATTATTAGTTGAACCAATCGGACTTTTACGGGCAGTTGATCCCCCACCTAAATTCTTTGCTTTCGCTAAATTATGAGGTGGGGGTCTTACTGCCCGTTAAAGCGGGATAAAGTAATAAGAAGCAGATACGGGATGTATCTGCTTTTTTATATTGGATTCGTTTTGTGAATTTCATTCACCGCACTGTAATATTGAGAATTATGGTACAATTCAAACAAGGAATGGAGGAGAAAGAAACAGTAAAAAAAACATAGACAAAAGTGTGCATATATAGCAAAAAGTAATTATGAAACAATATAAACCGAAAGAATTTTCAGAAATGCTTAATGTCTCTGTTAAGATATTGCAAAGGTAGGACAATCAAGGTGTTTTACCTGCTTACCGAAACCCAAAAGGAAGAAGATATTATACAGAAGAACGGTATAAGAAATATATGGGTATGCAAGAAGAAC